>JADBKA010000259.1 GCA_014896635.1 Ktedonobacteraceae bacterium | reverse complement strand
GCCAGGACATTGAGTCGGCCATGCGTGAGCAGCCCTTCCAGGGCCACTTCAACGCCGGGGATAAAGTCCTCAACGAGAAACGTTGTGGTATGCTCGTCGTAGCCTTCACTCATCACTATACGCTTTAAGCGCCGGAAAGCGGCAATAAATTCGTCCCGATTATTCGCCCGGATGACGCCTCTGCTACCAGAGAGGCGGCGCGGTTTTAAGACACAGGGATACATAACCTGGTTTGCAATGAACGCCGGGTCATGGTCCAGAGGGAAATCGCGGAATACCGGACAGGGAGCACCGCCTGCCGACATCAAGCGGCGCATCAGCAGCTTATCACGGGCAGCCTCAGCGGCGTGCGGAGCATTGTGAGAGATGCCCAGGGCTGCACTGGCATATGCTGCCAGCTCGACAGCACTATCGTCAACGGAGAGCACAGCCGCCAGCGGCGAATGCTGCGTAAACTCGACAATGGTGCGCACCGCACTCGTCACGTCGGTAAAATCAATGCCTAACGGCACATGCCAGTAATCTGCCAGTTTTTCCGGCAGGTCTACGCCTACAACCACCTCAAGGTCCAGCTTACGAGCCGCCTGTAAAAAAGCCCCGGCCCGATAAGTCGCCGGAGACATCAGCAGCAATACTCTTTTTTTCTCTTGTCTTTGCACTGCATTGTTATCCATAGGACAGTAGAACAACCAGACCGTTTACGACTCCTGGTCCTGCTCAACCTCTACGACGAATCCCATCGACTTCAAGGCGGCCGCCAGGCCAAACAGGCGAGCATCGCCGCGCACCACCCAGAGCAACCCGGCTGGATCTTTGCTGGTACTCGCATCTTCGTTCTCCCAACGGCACTCAAAAACTCCCTGCCAGCGGGCACGCTGCACTCGTCCTTGATAGGCCCATTGCGTGGGCAGCAGTCGCCGGTTGTTAAAGCCCAGTCCGGCCCCCTCAACACTCGCAAAATCCTTGCTGCGAAAGATGACTTTCATAGCCTCTCCTCCCCACCACGTAGTATAGCACCTCCCGCCAGGAGATCAAATGCATAGTTCTATTTTCTATCTATTTAACCTGTATAGCCTAGCTCCCGCGCTTTATCGAAAGCGACGCGCGCCTCTTCCGGCCTGCGCAACTGGTTGAGGAGTAGCCCCTTGTTATGAAAAGCCGAAGCATAGGTAGGATCGATGGTCGTGGCCTGCTCATACATCTCCAGAGCATCGGCGTACTGTCCCAGGTTCTCATAGATCAGGCCCTTGTTGTTGTAAGGTACAGCATAGCGCGGATCAAGGCGTATAGCCTGATCGTACATTTTTAATGCATCAATGTACCGCTTGAGTCCAAAATAGGCGTTGGCCTTGCGATTGAGGGATGCGACGTGATTGGGATTGATGCGTAAAGCCTCCTCGGCAGCAGCCAGCGCCTCCTCATAGCGGCGCATATCACTCAGTAGCCAGCTCTTATTGCTGTGTGGTGAGACATAGCGAGGACTGATCTGAATGGCTCGATCATACGCTTGCAAAGCTTCATCATAGCGTTTCAGAGCATGCAGCACCAGTCCCCTGTTATTATGAGCCTGGGCAAAAGCGGGATCGAGGCGTACAGCCTGGTCATATGCCTGTAAGGCTTCGTCATAACGTCCCAGAGCATAAAGCGTGTTCCCTTTTTCACTGTAGATGGTTGCATCATTGGGCAGAAAACGCAACGCCTGATCGTAGACAGCCAGGGCCTCCTCAAATCTGTCAGTGTCGTAGAACACTGTACCTTTGTTGGTGTAGGCGGGAGTATAGGAAGGATCAAGACGCAGCGCTTCATCGAATGCTTTCAAGGCTTCTTCGTAGCGTTTCAGGTTGAGCAGCGAATTGCCTTTCCTGTTCCAGAGATGGGCCTGCCCGGGGGAGAGACGCAGCGCCTGTTCACAGACCTGCAAGCCTTCTTCGTACCTGCCCAGAGTATTGAGCGTCCAGGCTTTATTGCCGAGTGCCGAAACAAAGTCTGGATCAAGACGCAGCGCCTCATTATACGCCGCCAGCGCTTCTTCATAGCGTCCAAGATCGGCCAGGGCCATGCCTTTGAGATTATATGCCTGAGCATAGGTAGGCTCGAAACGCAGCGCCTGATCGTAGGCCGCGATAGCTTCTTCATGCCTGCCCAGAGCATCGAGCGCCAGTCCTTTATTATTATGCGCCATCGCAAATCTGGGTCTGAGACGCAGGGCATCCTCGTATGCTTCAAGCGCCTCTTGATAACGCTTCAACCCGTATAATGCATTTCCCTTGCGATGATAGGAGAGATCGTGATTGGGATTGATCTGCAAGGCACGCTCTGCACATTGTAGTGCTTCTGCAAACCTGCTCTCTTCGTTGAAAAGCCAGGCTTTATTGCTATGGGGTGAGACATATTCGGGATCGATGCGTAAAGCTGCATCAAACGCCTGCAAAGCTTCCTGGGACCGCCGCATTTCCAGCAATGCCATTCCCTTGTTGTTATAGGCTATGGCGAGCCTGGGATCGTATTGCAAGGCAGCATCATAGGCTCGCAACGCCTCCTCGTATCTGCCCAGATCAAATAGAGCATTGCCCTTCCGCAGGTAGGTATCGGCATTGGGATGCAACGCCACCTCGCGCTCACTGGCTGCCAGTTCCTCTTCAGCAGGTGTCTGCGCCAGACCCGGCGGCGTCTGCGCAACCACCGCCGGCGCTGGTGCTGATGTTGCCAGCACCAGCGGTGGTTCCGTATTGCGCTGGATGGCACTTTGCAGGATATCAACAAAGGCAAGCACATTAGCATGGCGCTCGCTGCGCTGCTTGGCAAGCGCCTTGAGCACAGCCTGCTCGATCACAGGTGGCAGCGATGGATTATAGACGCTGAGGGGATCAGGCGACTGTGTGGCATGCAGAAAGCCAAGCGCAATCAAATCGGGCGCGGAAAAGACCTGCCGGCCAGTAAAGAGTTCGTATGCCACACAGCCCAGCGCGTACTGATCCGTTTCTTTGCTCACCTTCCCCTGAAACTGCTCCGGCGACATATAGGACGGAGTACCTATCACGGCAGAGACCATCTGCGAACTGGCAGTAGCAGCGATCACCGCAATGCCAAAATCGGCTAGCAGAGCCTTGCCCTCCTTGTTAAAGAGAATATTCTCTGGCTTGAGATCGCGGTGAACCACATTATGATCGTGCGCAAACGCGAGCGCCCGGCCTACCTGGGAGAGGATGAGAATACTCTCTTCCAGCGGGAGCAATTGCCCACGCTGCCGCTGGAGACGCGCGCGTAACGAGCCGCCAGAGGCATATTCCGTAATCAGATAGGGGAAACCATCAAGAATACCGACATCGAGCAAGGGAAGAATGAAAGGATGTTTCAAGCTCTCCAGAAATTGTGCTTCTTTAAGGAATTGATCGCGCTCTCCAGGAGAAGTGAGGAAAGCATGCAGAAACTTTATAGCTACGGTACGCTCTTTGAGCAGCGCGTGTTGTGCCAGGTAGACCCGGCCAAATCCGCCACGACTGAGTTCGGAAACGATCCTGTAGTTTCCAACCTGTTTGCCAGTAAAATCAGTTTTATCCAGCATAACATATCCTTCTACTGCTGCATCAATGCTTCCAACGCTTTCTTAGAAAGAGAGAGGGGACACCGGCGGATATCGCCAATGCTTTTTCTCCGACCAGCCCGGTGAAGAAGAAAAAGAGTAAGGATATTCTAACTGCTCCATAATCCCTTTGCAAGCCCTGGAGAGCGCATCAGGACTTTTCAGTTTTTCCGATCATCGCTCCTGGCAAGAGAGCAATCACAAGTCGCAGCAGTACCTCCGAGAAAGCAATACTCATAGCAGTACCATCCCTGTCACTGTCAGTGAAACTATTCTCTCCTAAGAGACGAGACGATTACAGAGACTCATCATGTGGTAGAATAAGGGCGTTTCACCTGCCGGGATTTTACCGGCAGTATGCCTGGTCTACCAGCAACCAGCGCCGGTCTTGAGAGCGAAGCGCACTCTGCCGGCAAGAAGAGCCGTGCTCAGCCTGCTCCTTGCTCCCGCTGGCCGCTGCCTATCCAGGCGCAATCACCATGAGACAGGTTGCATTATGCCTCTATGAGTAACTGGCAGATCTACGCGCTGACCATTGCCGATCAGCAGCAGCATATCGAGCAGAGTGAAACGCTGCTCACGACGATCCGCCCACAAGATCCGCCGATTCTGTACTGGTCTCAGGCAGAGACAACAGCGCTGGTGCTCGGCTTCTCACAGAAGCGCGACGTGCTGAACGGGCATGCCTGTAACACCATCCCCGTTTATCACCGGCGCGCCGGCGGTACTGCTGTACTTGTTGGTCCTTCCCTGCTCAGCCTGGACGTGGTACTGCCCGCCGGACATCCTCTGATCCTGCCCGATATTGTCGAATCGTATCGCTGGTTCGGCGAAGCCTGGACGGATGCTTTGAAGTTGCTGGGGATCGAAGCGCGTATCGTTCCTCCGGCAGAGGCGCACAACCACCGCTCCCTGCTCAAAGATCCAGCAACCCGCAACTATGAATTACTGATGCAGCGAGCCTGCTACGGTACGCTCTCCTCTTATGAAGTGGCAGTTGGGAAGCGCAAAGTCGTCGGACTGGACATGATTCGTCGCCGCAGCGGGACGCTGCTGCAAGCGGGCGTTCTGCTCCAGTGGGAAACCTCCTTGCTGGCTGAACTGCTGGGGCATACACCGCAGGAGCAGGCTCTCCTGCGCACAGGACTGCTTGAGCGAGCAATCGGCATAGATACACTGGCAGGACGAGCAGTCACGGCAGGCGAAATAATCCACGCCTTTGAAACTGTTCTTCTACTTTGAAGCTAGTTCGTTGCAGGGCAAAGCACAGCATAAGCAGCATACTTTTACTGCCCACTTGATTCATATTGAATCAGTTATAAAGATTCGATTGGAGAGGTTTATACATTTATGGGAGATAGAAAAGCACCAGGAGCACTTCAAGTAGTGACCACACCTGATTTTGAAGCAATGGTGATCGGCGCACACCCCGATGACGCTGATTTTGGCACGGCAGCAACCTGTGCGCTGTGGGCCAGACAGGGCAAGAAGATCGTGTGGGTCGTGATGACTGACGGTACCGAGGGCAGCGAGGTTCCCGATCTCAGCGATCCCGATTTGATGCTGCAACGCGAACATGAGCAGCGTATGGCCTGCGAAGTGCTGGGCATCCACGCCGTCGAGTTCCTGCGCTTCCCGGACGGCCACCTCACCAACAATGAGGCGGCACGCAAGGCCATCGTGCGACTCATCCGTAAATATCGCCCGCGCGTGATCTTCACCCATGATCCATCACAGCATATCGTGGCACCCGATCCCGACACCGAACCCGAGGCGACCGGCTACCTGAACCATCCCGATCACCGCGCAACCGGTCATATTGTGCTCGATGCCATCTTCCCGGCAGCACTCAATCCGCGCGCCTATCGAGAACTGCTGGCCGAAGGATTACAGCCATACAGAGTACACGAACTGTACTTCTTCTTTACAGGACCAGTCAATACTTATATTGATGTGACTGAAACTATCGACTTGAAAGGGAAGGGCCTCAACTGCCACGCATCGCAATTCGACAGCGGCTCCGACCTGACACAGCGTGTACGCGAACGAGCCGCCGCAGTCGCTAGAGAAGCAAAAGAGAAGCGCGGGCTTGATATGCAATACGCCGAGGCGTTCCGCCGCGTCAAGCTCTACATTCCGCCCGCCAAGCAGGAAGCGCCCGAAACAGAGCAATAAAGAAAATGTTGCTGATTCCACAGAGGGAACATCCTTCTCCCCTGTGGAACCAGCCTGTCTCCTGCCAGAGAGGAGACACCGTACCTCATTTCGGGACAACAACGACAGAGAAGCCAGCCCAGAGCTGCGAGAAGCGCGCACGACTCATCACCTGGTAGTTCAACTTAGATGAATCGGCCAGGTAGACGTTCTGAGCATTTCCCCCCCGCAGCACGAGAATATGCCCACCGGCCCAACGCTCAGGCGGCCAGCTCACGATAACCGGCCTGCCATCGTTGGCAATCTTGATCACATCGTCAAGCGAGGGCTGCTTCAGCCACACTGTCTTGAAACCAAATTGACTCACCGTCCGATCAATACCGGATGGTTCCAGCAAGCCGAGTTCCGGTGTAATAGCCTTGACCCTGATCTCAACACGCAAAATATCAGTAATCCGATAATTATGCCCGTAAGCATTGATGACCTCTGTCATGGCTGCCGCCGAACAGGCCGAATATGCCCAGACTTTGTACTCGTCGGGCGAGGCATACTGACCGGGTTCGAGCTGGCCTACCCGCATCAGTGCCTTAGACGCGCCGGACAACCCGGAAAACTGCGCCGCAGGTGAGTTGTTTGTAGTAGCACCAGCAGTAGCAGTAGCAGCAGTATCGGTAAAGAGAGGATTGATAACCAGAC
>JADBKA010000258.1 GCA_014896635.1 Ktedonobacteraceae bacterium | reverse complement strand
ACCGCACAGCCAACCAGCGGAGCAGAGACACCACGTGAGGAGCGCAGAGAAGAATGGCGCAGGGAATTTCCCTATCCCTGGGATGAGGATGATATCGTCACACGGCGCGATACCCTGCACTTCTTGCTCGCCGGCTCTGGCGCGCTCTTCCTGGCAACAGGCGCACTGGCAATTCTCGGCTCGCTTCCTCAGAATCCCAATGTAACAGCCATCCCGATAGCAAAAGAAGGCGAACTGGCCGAGAATCAGTGGAAGGTCTTTGATTTCCCCGATCAATACGCGCAGGGCATCCTGATCAACCTGCCGGGTCATGGGCTGGTAGCCTACAGCGACGTCTGCACGCATCTTTCGTGCGCAGTCCTCTACCGGGGAGATGGCACACTGCATTGCCCCTGCCATGAGGGCTACTTCGATGCAAAAACAGGAGATGTCATTGCCGGCCCGCCAACTCGTCCCTTGCCGCTAATTCAGCTCGCCATCCACAATGGCACCATCTACGCCGTCAAGGAGATTGCGCGATGAGCAGCGACTACACGCAAGATTACAGGCGCAAGGCGAATCCCGATGATCCGCCAGTTCAGCGGCCACCACAGGGGCCTTCTGGTCCCAGGCCCGGTCCCAGCTTTTTCGGGTTAGAAGGCCGTATTGCTATCGTACAGGGTCAGGTGTTCCTGCTGGCAATCATCCTGATCGCGCAACTGGGAATCGTGACCGACGCGCTCTATGAATTGCTCTCTGGCCGGACGGCGAGCCTGGGCTGGCTGGCGCTCGCCAGCGGCATCGGCTTTATTGTCGCCATTATCATTGTCTTCTGGCCGCGCCGGCGCGTTGAAGAATTGTAGTCAGCGAGTTGGTTTTCTACTGAGAGCCAGAGCGAGGAGCAGTTTATGGAACCAGAGCGACACAGAACAGACGCGGCCAGCGATGCTGCTGAGCAAGAGCATATTCCCAAAGAAGAGACATCACAATCTCCTCGGCATACTGAAGGAGCTGATCAGGAATACTCGGCCAGAACCAAAGATGAAATGTCCGTCGTTTTACGCGGCCTGCTGAGCCGCCTGAGCCTTCCCTGGCTAACCGAACGTTATGCCCGTACACCCATACTGGCCCTTTTCAGCTTCATCAATGGTTGCATTAGCATTGGCCTGATGGCACTGCTGGCACATATCACAGGTTCACCGTTTATTTTCCCTTCACTTGGCCCGACGGCGTTCCTCTTCTTTTACACGCCAACAGCTCCTGCCGCTTCGCCACGCAACACCGTGATTGGACACGCTATTGGCGCACTGGCCGGCTATTTCAGTCTGCTGATCACGGGCCTGACCACCGCAGGCCCGGCTATCGCTACCGGCGTGACATGGCCACGTGTCATCGCCGCCGCGCTCTCACTCGGCCTCACCGCTGGCCTGATGGTACTGCTGAAATCACCGCATCCGCCGGCAGGGGCGACGACACTGATCATCTCGCTCGGCATCCTCACTCATCCCTGGCAGCTCGTCTTGCTCATGATCGCCGTGATCCTGCTGACGATCCAGGCATTCACGATCAACAGGCTGGCCGGTATCCCCTATCCAGTGTGGAATCCCATCCAGCAGAAAAGTGGCTCAACATAACTGTGCCGGGCCGGGACTTTTGTCACAGTGGAGAGATCATACGCTGTTGTATACTAAGGGGTGGGATGGGAGAATCGTCGAAGGAGATCGTTCCATGCACATAAAAGCTCGTAACATTCCCGAACGTGCAATAAATAATGTTGCACTCAAACAAGAACCTTTTTCCCGCGTTACTCCACTGCTGAAGACGGCGCTGCTCGTGGGAGTGGCTGGCGGTTTCGCGCTAGCAACAGTGCTGACGCTGGCGCGCGCCTTCGCTCTGCCGCTCGGCCCCTGGTGGACGGCCACAGCACAGGCGCACGGACATTTACAGCTCTACGGATGGGCCGGCCTCTTCGTGCTGGGAGTCGCGCTCCATTTCCTGCCACGCCTGCGTGGTGCACCGCTCGCTGCCGCCCGCTTTATTCCTCTGCTGCTCGGCTTAATGATCGCCAGCCTGATCTTGCGCGCTATCAGTCAGCCTGTTCTCACGGCAAGTTCTGCACTGATCTGGCGTATCGCTTTCATCGGTAGCGGATTGTTAGAGGTGGCAGCCATTATACTTGTTCTCTGGCTCCTGGTGCAGACGGCGCGACGCGGCCCTGGTGCTGCTACGCGCCCGGCTTACTGGAGTGTACTGCCGCTGCTATTTGGCGCATTCTGCTCGTTTGGCATTGCTGGGATCGTCAATCTCATCAATACTGTTCAGGCGGCGCAGGGAACCGGGCTGGTGTTGAATAACGGTGATACGCTCAACGTGACGCTCGGTCTTTTTGGCTTTCTGATGCCGATAGCCCTGGCGATGTCGGCGCGTTCGCTGCCCATGTATGCGGGCCTGGAAGGTTTTCCGCGTCAGGTACTCTGGCCTATTGCCGGCAGCTACTTCGTCGCGCTTCTGCTGATGTGCATAGGCACAGGGAGCAGTGTGCTGCCGCAGTTCTGGCTGAATGGAATCGGAGGGCTGGGAATGATCCTGATGGGTGCCGTGATCCTGCTCTTCATCGGCATCTTCCTGCGCCTGATGCGCGCGCGAGGTCGCGTGCCGCAGTCCATATCACGACTCTCGCCGTCCCCTGAAGCAATGGCTCACAGCTACCAGCGGCAAATCAAAACCGAGCAGACGAACTACGGGCCATTTGTCGCGCTCGTCGCCAGTTCTTATCTCTGGGCAATGCTCGGCGGCCTGCTACTGCTGTTCGATGGCGCCGCGCTGCTGTTCACGGGAACACAGCCGGTTGCGATTGATGCGATTCGCCACAGCTTCGCTATCGGCTTTATCGCTCTGCTCATCTGTGGTGTGGCCCCACGTATGCTGCCAAGCTTTGCCGGCAATAACATCGTCTCGCCGCACCTGGTCACAGCGACGCTCTGGCTTGGCAACGCCGCCGCCGCACTGCGCGTTGGCGCAGTCCTTCTCGCTCCGCTGCTGGTTGCACCGGATGGCTACAACTTTGCTGAGCTGATCTTTGGACTTTCCGGTCCTTTCGGCCTGGCGCTAGCAATCTGCCTGGCGATCAACCTCTGGCCGGTATTGCGTACGCAACGTGCTGCGCCTGCGGTCACTTCGTGAGAGAATCTGAGTTCCACAACGAAAAGCCTTCCAGGAGAGCGGTGGCTCCCCTGGAAGGCTTCTGTCCATTCGCATATCCAGCCGATTTCACCCTGACCCGGCCTCACCCGGCCTCATCACTCTTTACGTGAGACGAGGGGGGTGAGCTTTTCAAAAACTTCGTGCTCCAGACTGTGATACGTCGGACTGGGCGTCATGGTGAGCAGCATGACCGCATTGATCGGCGCTGTGACGCTGTGAGGCACATTCGCCTCGACTTGCAGAACCATGCCCGCGCGCAGGTCCACGCTGCTGCCGGGCGTGGTAAAGGTCACACGCCCACGTAACACCTGCACCAGCAACTGGCTCGACGTGCGGTGTTCCTTGAGTTGCTGGCCCGCCTTGAAAGCGAACAGTACCAGGCGCGCGGTGCCAACGTCCGACAGCACCTGGACGGCTGGTCCATCGTCACGAAAGTGTGTGAGCTTGCGCAAATCGAACTGGATTACGCTGCCCGGCTCCGCCGGCTGCTCTTCTTTTATCTGATCGTTGTGATTCTCAGGAATCTGTGACGGCTGATTCATGGACCGGCCTCCTCATCTGAACTGGGAATAGTTTGAATCGCTCATTCTCCCGCAATTCGGCGAATGCGAATCACCCACTGCTCTGGCCCCTGCTCCTCCGGCTCCCAGGCAAACATATCGGGCCGCTCTGCCATCAACTGGTAGCGCAGCGGTTTCGGGTCATGATCGTTGACCAGCCGTAGCGCCTCGCCTACTTTCAGCGTGTCCAGGCGTGCGAAGATCAGAGGGTGTCGCTCACGAGGAATCATATCACGAACATCCAGGGTTTCAACAACTGTATCTGCCACTGTGTGTGCTCCTTTGTGTATCTTTGATCTTTGATAGATTACCGCCGGTCCGATGTAGTGACCGGACCTATGCTCAGAGTATGCCGCAAAATTTGTGATCATGCTGTGACTAATGTCGCTGTCCGCCTTCCCTCTTCTGAGTATGCTAACATTGCGAGATAAGGGATGTCTCTTTTCTTCGCTTCTCAGACGATTTATCTGGTTCCAGCATAAAAAGAGGAAAGAGAGATTAATATGGCTGAGGTAATAGATCTTGAGGAGACGCGCAAACGCATCTACGAGGCTTTACACGAGGTCTATGATCCAGAACTCGGCGTGAACATTGTGGATCTGGGACTGGTCTACAACGTGGATATTACGGCGGAAGGCTATGTGACGCTCACCATGACGCTGACGACGCCCGGCTGTCCCATGCATGAGTCCATCGCAGACGGAGTGGGCGTGGCTCTGGCCGATATACCGGGCATTACTGGCGGCGAGATCCGGCTCGTCTGGTCGCCTCGCTGGCAGCCGTCGATGATGACACCCGAAGGTCGCCGCCTGCTTGGCTTCTAAACAGGAACTTGCCTGATATGTTGCGCGCGCTTCTCAGCCGCAGGCATGCGCCCTCGATACCAGCCTGAGCGGCTATCCGGCGCGCTTTTTGAGATGACGCACGACACCCGCAATATTGAGCAGCGCCAGCACGCAGCCGCCGGCCAGTGCAAGGCCGGCGAGCTGCACCGGCCAGGTCCAGGGACTGAGCAGCAGAGCGAGCATAACCGCAACCAGCCCGCCATTGATCAGCCACCATCCGGCCCACGTCCAGCGTTCGTGCAGCATCTCGCGCATCAGCGGCACCTTCTGCTTTCCAACCAGCGCGCCGTAGCGCTCCTGCCAGATCAGGAACGGCACGATCTTGTAGAGGTAGCCGATAACGCTCTGGCCGAGCCAGCCGACGAGTGCGGCCAGAACCAGCGCCACCAGCACTGCCGGCTGATTCCACCCTGCCAGCGCCGCCACAATGCCGGCTGGCACCACCAGCAGCAGATAAACCACCGACGCTATGGCGTGGTACTGTGTGGCATCCAGCACCTTGCGATGCCGTACGCGCAGCATGCGCCAGTAATCATAGCCGAACAGCCAGGCAGCGATGCTCAGGAGCAATCCACCTGCGATGATCAGCGGGAGCCAGTCCAGGCTGAAACCGAGCGCCAGACCGATAATGCCTCCATTCAGCAGCCAGAAAACCACGCGCCCGATACTATCATCATGTCCATGCGCCAGCGCGAACAGGCGCACTAGCGTGTAGGAGACGCCGATCAGCATGCTTGTCAGCCAACCAGCTACTCCAAGTGTGATGTGCGTCAACAGAAGACGATTAAATCCAGCGCCCAGAAAGACGAACTGAAAATCCAGCGCAGCAGTCAGACCCAGGCTGACCACAATGCCGAGATAGACCAGCGCCGCTATCAGGTAGCGCACCGTCAGAGGACGTGCTTCTGTACGCGCAAAGGTAATCGCCAGCACGGCGATATAGTGGACTACCGCCAGGACGACTAGCGTGCCGCCCGTGATCATCAACCAGGGCAGCATCCACCAGAAACCCGCCAGCAGCAGGACAACACCTGTGCCATAAAGGGGATACTGCCAGCACAGAAAGCGCGTAGCACGCAACGGTGATGCGATAATGACCGGTACGAGTTGTAGCGATGCACCCATCATCGTCATGGTCAGCCAGCCCAGCGTCACCAGATGTACCAGCATTAGCACATGCGGAAAGGCAGGCGTGATGAGGGCCTCTGGTATGATCCAGGGTAGCAGAACGGCGAAGAGGGCCGCCGCCGAGATGCCAGTGAGCAGAAATGGCAGAGGGAGCGAGAGCGGCACGCCCTGCCGTCCGCCCATCATGCCAGCGCCGGCAAAGACGCCACTCACCTGGCTCGATCTTTGAATAGCAATCCGCATATGTTCAGATCCCATGCTGCTCATTGTGCTCACGCTCCCTCATTGCCTGGCTAACCACTTTGAAAATGCACAATCCACTCATCTGCCGCTATTTTGCGCGTTTCATGAGTAAAACCTCGTTCTGCCAGCACGTTATACAGCGGAACGGGTTCAAACGGAGCAATGACAGCCAGGATCTCGCCCGGACGAGTCGCCTCGGCTGCTTCCATGATGCGTACAAACGGCTCATCCCCGCGCGCCAGGTCAGGGCGTACATCCAGCGTGCGTGTTGCCAGTGCCTTCCAGGTATCTAAAGATTCGCTCATTTTTCTCCTCTCATGGCGGAATATCTCTTTTTACTGAATATGCCGGCATAGATAGACGGCATATCCACAGGCTAAGTAGGTGGACAGAACGAATGAGAAGCGGGGTCCAGGGGCGCCAGCCCCTGGCGGGGCATGGGGTGTCCCCATTTCCCCCTTTTTCTAAATTCTAAG
>JADBKA010000257.1 GCA_014896635.1 Ktedonobacteraceae bacterium | reverse complement strand
TGGTTGGAATTGGCCGCCGAGGGTGTGCTTGGTCCCTGGAGCAGCAGCGCGGAGATCTTTCTAACCGGCGGTTCGCCCCCGCGCGCCGGCGAGATATTGCGCCAGCCTGGCCTGGCCCGCACTTACAAAATGCTCGCCAGCGAGGGACGCGACGCATTCTATCGCGGCCCACTGGCACAGTCCATCACAGAATACGTACAACAGTGCGGCGGCGTGCTCAGTATGGACGATATGGCTCGCCATCATTCCGACTGGGTGACACCCATCTCGACCAGCTATCGCGGCTACGACGTCTACGAGTTCCCCCCCAACTCGCAGGGCATAGCGGCGCTGGAAATGCTCAATATCATCGAGGGCTACGACCTCAAATCACTCGGCTATCAGACTTCCAACCAGCTCCACCTTCTGCTGGAAGCGAAAAAGCTGGCTTTCGCCGACCGCGACCGCTACGTATCAGACCCGCAATTCGTCGATGTGCCGGTAGAGCACCTGCTGAGCAAAGATTACGCCGCGCAACTGCGTGCGCGCATCAATCCTGAGCGAGCTACGCCTCTTTTCGCCAATGAGGTTGCAAAAGAGGGAGATACCATGTACCTGTGTACAGCCGATAGCTATGGCAATGTCGTCTCACTAATTCAAAGCCTCTACTTCGGCTTCGGTAGCGGCGTTGTGGGCGGTGACACAGGCGTTCTTCTGCAAAACCGGGCCGCTTACTTCTCTCTTGATCCGCGACACGTCAACTACTTACAGCCCGGCAAACGCACGATGCATACCCTCACTCCGGCGATGGTGCTGCGCGATGGCAAGCCATACCTGGCCCTCGGCACGATGGGGGGAGATGCTCAGCCACAGATCCATGTGCAGTTGCTCACGGCCATTCTCGATTTTGGACGCAATATCCAGCAGGCCATTGCCGCTCCTCGCTGGCATAGCGGGCGCTTCCGCCTGGGAACCGGCAATGCCAGGCAGGAACTGCGCGGCCAGAGCGCAGTCGATGAGCACCGGGACCCGTCCATCGTCGAGGCAGTCATGCTGGAGAATCGTTTCCCCAGCGAGGTATTCCTGGGACTCGATCTGCTCGGACACCGCACCATCACACTCGGTCCCTGGGAAGATAGCATGGGCCACGCCCAGGCCATTCGCATCAACCCTCAGACGAAAAGCTTCGAGGGGGCAGCCGATCCGCGCTGCGATGGCCTCGCGCTCGGCTACTGACGCGGAACAGGCTACCTGGCGTGTACCCACCCTGCCAGGCCAGCCGGATTGCGTCTGTAGCCATTTTCAAGAAGCGGGCCAGTTTCCCGCTTTCCCATCATTCCTTAAAAAGGATCTGATAGTCAGACTGTGTGGACAGAGTTTTATGTAGTACGGAAGGAAATAGCGTATGACTACCCGCCCATATCGTCACAGTCACAGTATTCCTGCCGAAATCCTGGCACTTTCCCACGAGCGCGACATCCTGCGCCGCCGGGGCCAGTACGCACGTGCCGATCTGCTCAAGAGGCAGATCGAGGATGCCGGCTACGTCGTCAAAGACAACCCGCACGGGGCGCACCTGGTGATTCTCCCCAGCATCGAGGTCGATGGACGTGTCTATCGTACGGCCCGCCAGCTTCCTTCACTCGTCGATGAAGCCGATCTTCACACCTTCTCGGTGATCATTCTGGCACACAACACCTTTGAGCAGACCCGGCGCTGTGTCACAAGCGTGCTGCACTACGCCGGAAACACCGATCTTGAGATCATGCTGATTGATAACGCCTCACAGGATGGTCTCGATCAATGGGCAGAAACTCTCAGGCATGAGGAGCCGCGTCTGCACCTTCTACGCACAAGCCGATCTATGGGAATTGCCGAGGCATATAACGCTGGCCTGAAACAGAGCCGGGGACGCTATATCCTGCTACTGGATACCACGCTCGAAGTGACCGGCGATATTTTCTCGCCGCTCGCACAGACGCTCTCTGACAGGTCTGTCGGCACAACCGGGTTGCACGGCCTGCGTACCGATGACCTGCGCCACTTCAGTGAAAGCCAGGAGCACGAAGTCGAGGCCATCGACTACCGCTGTATGGCCTTCCGGCGCCACTGGCTCAGGCGCGCCGGCCTGCTCGATGAGCGTTACCGTTTCCCGCGCTTCATGGATATCGACTTCAATTTCGCACTGCTCGATCAGGGCGCCCACAACCTGGTAACGCCTCATCTGCCAATCATTCAGCACACCGATAGCGGGGACGCAGGTCTCTCCGATGCCGAACGCACCCGCCTCACAAAGCGCAACTTCTACCGCTTCCTGGAAAAGTGGGGGGGACGCGAAGACCTGCTGATCGACGCTTAATACGCTTGATACGCTGCAATAACTTTCCCACCTGCCTTTCAGGAGAGCGAACTGCTCTTCTGAAAGGCTTTTCTTTTCTCCCTCTCCTAAGAAACACAAAGGAACCCCTTGACCATGACGTTACGTCATACCCTATACTCTCTCTAGTTTTATAAAAAGGGGGCAGCATATGGCAAAACAAATTACTGCTATACGTCAACTGATTCTGAATGCAGGGAAGGCCACTCCGGCTTACCCGGTCGGGCCAGTTCTTGGCGCCTATGGCATCAATCTGGGCCTGTTCGTCAAAGAGTTCAACGCCCGAACAACAGCGTTGACCGGCTATCAGGTTCCCGTTGAGGTGACGATCTACATTGATCGCTCGTTCTCCATGCACATCAAAGAACCGACGGTGGCCTCTCTGTTACAGCAAATTGCTGGCATCGAGAAAGGGGCAGGAGAGCCTGGACACGCAACCGCAGGCCAGATTACTCGCGCGCAGTTGCGTCAGATCGCCGAGCGCAAAATGGCTGAGATGAACACCGTCGATCTGGCAGGTGCTGAAAAAGCTGTCGCCGGGACAGCCCGCAGTATGGGTATCATGATTACCGATAATGCTTGATGGTATGATGTCATTTCGTCCAGGAAACCTCTCTCCTTCCCCTGCTTGAAAAACAATACGAGAAAATTAGAGATGCGTCTGAGATTGTAGAAGATGGTGATGAGATGATGAGAATAACGGCCAGAGACTATCAAACTCTGCAACGAAACTGGCTGCCGCAGATCGAGATACAGGCAGGAACACAGGAATGCTGTCCTCTTTGCCGTCGGCAGCATCGTCAGCTCTGGCGAGATCTCTGCCAGGACTGCACACAGCGCGAATATATGCGTGAGGACGAACGTATCCGCACTCTCGACGATCACGGATTCGTGACAGAATGCATTCACGGCTGCCCCGATCCGCACGTCGCGGTATGGATCATCGGCTGCGATTATTACCACTTCTGGAGTGATGAGAAAGGTCAACATTATGTCTGTATGACTGAGGAACGTAGCGTGCTCTGCGAAGCTTGTATCCAGCGCGCCTTAACACAACCATCGCTCTATCAAGACTGTATTCTGTGGATGCGCAACATACGCCTGATCCGCAAAGTACGAGAAGGCCGGACCGATGTCTTGCACAGGGAAGTTGCAGATCTGCTGGTATGCCTGGAATAGCTTTTCTCACTAAAGTACGCTGACATATATGATACTCGTAGAGAGCAAACAGAAGTGATGTGTCTAGTCATTAACCAGACGCATCACTTCTGTCTTCAAGAAATGACTGTTCATAATCACGAGATCAGTAGATGTTGGGGAACACTTGCGCATTTCCTTTCTACAGAGTATTATTATCGCTAGCCGGTTGTTGGGGAACACAGAGCTTCTGAGGAATGATAGCATGCTAAAACTTGCCAGGCACGCTCTGATCTGGTTCTCAGAGCAAGAAGGTTATGCTCTTTGTGAGCAAGATCACCGCGATGTACCTCGACCACAATGAGATGATGAATCCTGGTTTGCATGGCTCGCTCACCACACCTCGTTTTCCTTCCAGGGCAGATGGGGAAACCTGAATTTGCTCAAAGAAACGCGGCAGCGCGGAAGAGAAGGCTACTGGTACGCCTATCGGCGCCAGGGAAAGCGCACATTCAAGCAGTATGCCGGACGGACTTCAGATCTCTCCATCGCGCGCCTGGAGCAACTGGCCCAGGCACTTGAAGCACGGATAGGGAAGCGCCTTCCCGCCTGTAAGATATCCCCACCAGCGAAGGATGAGCCTGCCCTGGCATTACACAGCCCATCAGGAGAGACAGAAGGAGAGGCATGCCAGCAAGTTGTTCCCACTCCCTTTCTCCCCTTACCATCCCGCATGCCGCCGCTCCTCACCCACAAGCTTCGTCCGCCATGCCTCCACGCTCCCCTCGTCGTGCGTGCGCCTTTGCTGGCGCTGCTCGAAACTGGCCTTGAGCGTAAACTGACGTTGCTGTCTGCCCCGGCCGGATTCGGGAAAACTACCCTCTCGCGCGACTACGCGCCTCTGGACAGATCACAGAACTACGAGCCGGGATGCTCCTTTTTACTTATGAAGAGGCTGAGATAATGCTCACCTCCCTTATGAAGCTGGATCTCAGGTCAGAGGAGGTTACCACCCTCGTGCAGCGAACAGAAGGCTGGGTAGCGGGCCTGCAACTGGCAGCTTTTACCATGCAAGGGAGCCAGAATCTTGCCGATTGTGTCGCAACTTTTGCCAGCAGCAACCGGTATGTCCTGGCCTATTTGCTTGAAGAAGTCTTTGAGCAGCAATCTGAAGATATTCAGTCCTTTTTACTCTCTACCTCTCTTCTTGATCGTCTCAACGGCTCACTCTTAGGCATGCATACCAGCACTATCTCTGTCCATGACTTACAACAGACGGGCGATTACGCGCTGCCCTATATGGAGATAAAAGGCGAGGTCCTTGAGATCCCTTTCTATGACCAGTGGCAAATTATTGCACCGGCAGGAGGGATCAACACCAATCTCGAAGATATACAGCACTGGCTGCGTTTCCAGTTGAATCAAGGGAAGCACGGAGAAACGCAACTGCTGGATGCCTCGCAGCTCGCGCAGAACCATACGCCTCAGACCGTCATACCGGCAAATGCAACTCATCCAATGGGCAATCATCCAGAGTTTGCTAGCTGGAGCTATGGCATGGGCTGGATGATTGGCTCGTACAAAGGCCATCGCATGATCCAGCATGGCGGAGCTATCGATGGCTTTATGGCGCTCATAGTGCTGCTGCCGGATGAGCATGCCGGGGTGGCCGTCTTCACCAACAAAGGGTCCACTGTGGTTCCCTATATGATCGCCTTCTCTGCCTGTGATCGCCTGCTGGATGTTGAAGCAACAGACTGGCACGAACGCTTGAAGAACGCATACGAGCAATTGAAGCTCCAGCAGGCAAAGATGGAAGAGGAGATCAATAAGATCGAACCTGTTCCTGGCACGCAGCCCTCTCACCCTCTGGAAGCTTATTGCGGAACGTACCAGCACCCCGGCTATGGCGACTGCATCTCTCATTTTCCTGCGCGTCCCTCGACCCGCGCTCCATCCTTATGCATACAGGCAGGTTGACATGGCTACTGTTCCTGCCGGGGTTGGTGTTGCCCTTACCGGGGTGTGGAAAAATTTCCTGCACGGTCTGCGCTTTGTCTTTGCAACCCGTCTCCTGCTCGGTACTGTTATCATGCTGGCCGTTGCCAATGCCGGGGCCGCCGCAGTGAACGCCGTCTCATCTGGCTTTTTCCTGTCGAACCTGCACGGCGGAGATCTCAGGCTTCTGGGTTCTCTTTCCGCTGCACTGGCTGCGGGTGGAATTGTAGGAGCCATAGCGGCGGGCAGCCTGGCAAAATTCGTTCCCCTGAAAACGCTGACCGTAGTGAGCGCCTTTAATCCTGAGCTTCATCCGGGGACACTTTTCCCCAATCCCGCTCTGCTTTTCCAGGATATTCTCGTGCTTGGTGGAATCGTGACGCTTGCTGGCAGCATCACAGGCTTTTTATTGCTGCGCAGGACAAAAGAAGAGGTTATTAATGTAGAGCAATCGGTGAGAATATCTACCGCAGCGGTAGTAAGCGAAACAGAAAGCCTGGGATCGGTACAGATAGCAGGTGAAGGCGGGAATCTGGGTTCTGAAGAATTCCACTCATGAGTGGATAATCAGAACCCTGTGCGCCTGCCTGACAATTGAGGATAGGCAGGCGCACAAGTCACAGTGAAAAACGTTAAAATCTGGAGATTGCGCCCCCAGGTTTTAACGTGGCTGAATACTCAATACACCTGATCTATTGAATATCCAGCCGTAATAGATCATGAGCGCACCGGCAGTGAGACAGTATATTTTAATCGCAATCTCGATTACTTCATCGGCGGTCAGATGAAAGAGCAGGCCAGTGTTTGCGCCATAGGTAAAGGCGTACAGACTAAGAAAGATCATGCTCGCGCCTGTCAGTGGTGCAAAGAGAGCAGCAAGTGGCTGGTTTTTCCAGGCGAAGATGGCGGTCAGGATGGCGCAGGCAAACATCCAGCCATCGGCGA
>JADBKA010000256.1 GCA_014896635.1 Ktedonobacteraceae bacterium | reverse complement strand
ATCTGCGTGTGCTGGAAGAGCAGCGGACGCAGGGTATCCTGATCACGCCGGTTCGAGATGATGCGAATGCGCTCCAACGACTGCGCGAGCGAGGAATCGCCATTGTGCTGCTAGACCGGCCAAGCGAGCGAGAAGATCTCTCGTCAGTTGCGGTGGATGATGTGTGTGGGGGTGAGATGGCGATTACGCATCTGCTGGAGCAAGGGCATGAGTACATGGCTTTTGTACGTGGCCCTTTGAGTATTCGTCAGTGTGCGGATCGCTTGCAGGGGGTAGAGCGTGGTCTGCGCGCTGCCGGGCTTGATCCTGCTCGCGTGCTACTTGATATTGCAACTCCTACGCTGACGGCAAAAGAGGGAGAAGCCTGTGTAGAGCGGCTGCTTGCTGCGGAGAGGACGCCGACAGCCGTGTTTTGTGCCAATGACCTGCTCGCGCTTGGCGTGATGCGCGGTCTGCGTAAACGCAATCTCGCGGTTCCCGCTGATATCGCGCTTGTAGGCTATGACGATGTTGAGTTTGCCGCTATGCTTGCTCCCGCCCTGACTTCTATCCGGCAGCCTAAATATCAGCTTGGCCGCGCCGCCGCCGAGTTGCTCCTGAGAGAGATTAACAACTCTCCCCCTTATAGCTACGAGCAGATTGTGTTCCAGCCGGAGCTGGTGGTACGCGAGTCTAGCGTGCCTGTGAGGCGATGAGTGATGTAAGCAAGTGTTTCTAGCCTGAAATAGCCGTCTCCTGCGCGTTCACGCTGCCCACGTAGGCGCACTCTGAATACAGCGGGCAGCGCCCGCACTCAGGCCGCTGCGCATGGCAGATCTGCCGTCCGTGCCGGATGAGATTGACATGCAGCGGATAGACCCATTCCGGCGGCGTGATCTTTGCAAAGAGTACATGCGCCTGGTCGACGCTGACCTTTGGGCCGATCAGGCCCAACCGTTTGCTCACTCTATGCACATGCGTGTCAATCGGCATCACCGGCAGGTTCAGGTTGAACATCAGCACGCAGGCGGCAGTTTTGGGACCCACGCCCGGCAGCTCACGCAGGTAGTGCCAGCCCTCTTCCGGCGTGCGTTTGATCAGCTCGGCATAGAGAAACTGTGACAGCGAGCCGGTAAAGTGCTGCTCCTGTCGGCGTTCGCTCAACGTGTGCAGTACATCCTGAATGCGCACTGCTTTGATGTTTGCCAGCCCGCCAGAGCGTATCGCGTCGGCCACTTCGTTTGTGGGAGCGTCGCGCACCTCTTCCCAGGTCGGAAACTTCTGGACAAGCTGCTCGTAGGCGCGATCCGAGTTGCGATCTGAGGTATGCTGCGAGAGAATCGTGCCGATCAGACCACCGAGCGGCTCGTAGTCTGGCGTGTTGTGTGGCTCGCCGTAGGTCTCCACCAGGAGCTGGTAGATGCGCCTCAGATGTTCGGCTGGGGTTGTGTGAGTTGTATATGTATTGTGGGTGTGGGTGGTCATCGTTTCTCCTTTTTTAGTGCTTTATCAGCATGTTCGACGATAACACTGAACTGTTCACAGAGAGCGATGCAAGACGCAATCAGTGCCTGTTGTTGAGAAGTGCTCAGTTCGACAAGATACATATGAACGGCTGCATAAAGCATGTGTACTTCGTTGTAGTCAAGCGGTGTCTCCTTCTCCCAATCTTCCTGTTGCAGTATATCATCTAGTTTGGTTTTTAGTTCTTTAATGACCTGTTGAGCGAATGCTTTGTTTGGAAAAGTACCAGGTTCTCGAAACAGGTGCTCCTCGGTCAAATCAAGCGCCTTTTTTAGAAGCGTGATTGTCGGCAGTGTAAAATATATTGTTGAGCCTGGTTGCGGCTGGTATGCTTCTTTCAACTGACATTGACGTTTCTTTTTCTTCCTCAAGATACGGCCTCACTCCTCGATTATTGTAAAGGCTGACATATATTCGGCTAAGTGCAGAGGTACTATTACTCTCCTACTTACCATAGGCGGGTATTTCTGTTAAGTTTATAGAATAACTACTCACAGGGAGTACCCTCGTATGATCCGTCTCCGTGTCAGGGAAATAGCCCAGGCTAAGGGAATTAGCCAGGGAAAACTTTCTCGTATGTCTGATGTTGATGATAATACAATCAAACGCATTTATCGTAATCCGACAGCTATTGTTTCGACTGAAACAATAAATAAACTCGCCAGGGCATTAGGCGTCAGTACAATGGAACTCATGGAAGATGTGCCAGAAGAGCAAGAGGGAGATCAACGTTGATTTCCCTTTTGCCGTCTTTCGTCCTCAAGGTAGACGTGGAGAAGCCGCCTGCCGGTAGCGTCAGCAGTTCGTTTTAATCGTATAAACCGCTCCTCTCTTGTTTCTTTCCTCAAGCGCACGATTGGAACAGGTTGGGTTGACTGATTCTCAAGAAACCGATATCTTTTAGTCATAATGGCTCAACTTTCGATTCCCTTTCTACACCGACATTCTCCGGGGTTTCTACTGGATGCTTGATTGCTTCATCATCTCCGATGATTGTTTTAAGCGTCTCGTGTGATGTGATACAATCAAGCATGTCAGCACCAATCCCGTAGACAAAAGTACCGTAGAATAAGCATTTCTGGAAGGCACATCCTGGTAGGTATTATTATAGATCAGCCCTTAGAATAGCAACCGCCTGCAAGTGGGTATCATTACGGATGAGAGATAAATAGTCTGAATGTAAGAGGGAAGCGAGATGTATCATTATGGCCTCACAATCCGGGAGTACCGAGAAAAAGCGCGGATGACGCAGCAGCAGTTAGCAGACAGGTGGCCCAGATCTGAACGCTTCGGCGGTGGTGAGGGAGTCAACTGGAAGTACGTTCAGGACATCGAACACGGCAGAAAGCGGATTGACGATCAACAGACCCTGCGCAAAGTCTGTGATATTCTCCAGATTCCTTACTGGAAAATGGGACTCTCAGAGTTTGATCCTTTTACCCAGATGTTTCTCCCTGGACATGGAAGGTCTATGTATGATGAAACACTGGATACAGTTGAAGAACTGGTACGCCAGATCTGGAGCTTACGTTGTGCAGCTCGCATCAGAGAAGCGGATACAGGCGTCAGAAAGCTTGGGAAACTCTTCACCTATTTCAAAGAATCGCTCCCCCCGCCAGTCAGACTTGAGAAGCGGTATATATTTCTCTACGTGCAATATCTTCGATTAAAAGCAACTGCTCATCTTGAAAAGAAACAATACAAAGAAACTATGCAGATATATCGGGAAATCTTCGAGTTGACGAAAGACAGGGATGAACCTGCTTTAAAAGCATTGGCGCTCAAGAGTATCGGCAAAGAATTGAACAGGGAAGGAGACCATCGGGAAGCGGTTATCTATCTTGAGGAAGCCAGGGACACGGCCATTGACGGAAGTAAACTGCTTCGTGCATTTATTCAGTCATATCTTATTCGTGCTTACGGCGGGAATAAAGACCTTGTTCGCTTTGAGCGGGCCGTTAATACGGGCTTAACGTTAGCCCGATCAATAGGAGAGTATGAAGATGGGACAGACTTTATTTATTCGTGGAGCGCGGTATCGGCGGTTATGGCTGAGCAGAGTTGGGGATATATTGAGTTAGGAATGCCTGAGAAAACTCTGGCGATAAAGGAAGAAATAACCGAGGCGCTACGTATCGGCCAGGATACGAGGGTAGAGGCGTGGATTCCCCTTGATTGGGCGAAGGCATATGAGTTGATAGGCGAAATCGAGGCGTGTATTAAAGAGCTTAGAGAGTTTTACAGACGATGTATGGTTATGGGATCATCTCACGCACTTAGCCAGGTCAATAAAGTGCTTTTGAGCCTGGAGCAAGATGGCTATGGCGATGTCTCTGCCGTGAAGGAGTTTAAAGAAGAGTTGGCGGAAGGCTCAGTATAAAAATCAGCTTCGCCTTCCCAGTTAGCTTTTCAGCAGGACCAGGCCGGAGTGCGGCTGAAGCGTGACGGCCTGGTCAACGCGACTGCCGCTCATATCGGTACACGAACCGTTGACCGCTTACGTTCCTCGACCGGTTCTCAGCACGTGGGCGATCTTACGTATTGTCAGCAGTCCAGAGAGAGCCGCTCGCCTGGATAGGAGCGCCGACGCGGGGAAGAGCACCAGGTAGCGCGCTCCCGCCTCGCCAAAAGCCTGGAGTTTGCTTATCACCTGCTGCGGCGTTCCCCAGAGTACACCGGTGCCGAGCACTTCTGGCGGAACTGCCGCCATTGCCTCTTCAAGCATCTGGCGATCATAGTGCTCAGGAATCCAGTCAACGGCGCCCCGGAAGTCCTCGCCAAAGGGATGCCTGGCTCCGAGCTTGCGCCACTGCTCGGCTGCGGTCCCCAGTGCTAATAAGCGGGCAGGTTTTGTATCGAGCATTTCCCGCACTTCTTGTTCGGTGGGAGCCACCGCGATGAGCAGGAAAGCAGCCGGAGTGATGGCCTCTGGGTCGCGTCCCGCCTCTTTTGCTGCTTCTCGAATAATTTTAAGTTTAGCGGCATATTCTTCGGGCGAGGTAATCGTGCTGGGATACCAGCCATCGCCGTACTGCCCGGTCATCCTGAGCATGCGTGGTCCCAGACTGCCGATCCAGATCTCAGGGATTCTGCCTGCCGGAGGGCGCAGATCCAGCACTGCCTGCTTTAGCTGGAAGAATTTTCCCTGAAAATCTAGCGGTCCCTGCTGTCTGAAGCAGAGGTGAAGGATCTTGAGCGCCTCTTCCAGCCGACTGACCGGCGCGGTGAAGTCCAGGCCATAGGGTTCAAGGTTCTCGCGCTCTCCCGCCCCGATGCCCAGAATCGGGGGGCGCCGCGTCAGGTGGGCCAGTGTGAGCATCGCCTGCGCAATGACTACGGGGTGGCGGCGAATCGCCTCGGTCACTCCCACGCCCAGGCGCAGCCGGCCCGCGCTGGCGGCGAGATAGCCCAGAAGTGCCTGAAATTCAAACAGTTCGTGGGGACTCTCATTTTGAGCGGCAGCCCAGCTAAACTGCCGGTCCCAGACGGCGCGCGGGATAAGGCCCTGGAAGTGGTCCAGTACCCATATCGAGTCAAGATAGCTGAAGCGGGCGAAGTAAACGAGCGCGCGATTCAAAGCAGCCGGCGGCATGGCCGTTAACTCCAGGCCAGTAGCAATTCGCGGTGCCACCATACTAAAATAACATCCTTTCGCTTTTTCTCTTTTTTGTCATATACCTGAAATGCCAGATGTGTCTGATCTGAACTGCGCCTTTAGCGAAGAACTGACAGGCTCATGACAGAGAATCGTCTTTCAATAGCTATTGTATCCGCTTTCTTCGATGCGTCGCCACCATGCGGCCCGTTCTCATGTATTCAAACACATCTCTCGACGTCGGGTGCCTTCGGTGCTAGAATGCTATGGGAGATGTCCCCCACAATTTCTTTTTTCTCCCTTATTTACTGGATGATACCACTCAATGAGTGTCGAAAAATCAATAGAGAGGGAAGCGAGTGTATTTAGACGAACCATTACGTAAGTATCTGAATGATCTGGCATCGGCCAGTCCGGCGCCGGGAGGTGGCTCGGCTGCCGCGCTCAGTGGCGCGCTGGGTGCCGCGTTGGCGTGCATGGTCGCGCGACTGACGCAAGGGAAAGCGAAATATGCTGATGTGCAGCCGGAAATCGAAGATCTGTTACAGAAAACAGAGCAGTTGCGCGAGCGTTTCCAGCAGTTAATACAGGAAGATATTGAGGCGTATGGACGGCTCTCTGCTGCCTTTAAGCTGCCACGCGAGACTGAAGAGCAGCGAGCAGAGCGCACAAGAATCGTACAGGAGCGATTGAAGGAGGCGGCGCTGGTCCCGCTGGAAGTAGTTGAGCGGGCTGCTGAACTGATGGACTATTGCCAGCGCATCGCGCAGATTGGCAATGTGAACGTGCTGAGCGATATTGCGGTCGCGGCGATGATGGCGACCGGTGCAGCAACCGGTGCGTCCTGGATGGTGCGTACCAACTTACAGGCGCTCAAGGACCAGGAACTGGTACTGAGCCTGAGCGAGCGGCTGGACATGGCTATGGGCGAGATTGAGGCGGGACGCCAGCAGGTGATCAGTAGAGTAGGAGAGGATGTGTGACGGCGACGATCATTGATGGGCGTGCACTGGGCAAAGAGATGCGGGCAGAGATGCGTGAGGATGTGCGCCACTATGTGCAGGTACATGGCCGCGCGCCCGGCCTGGCGATTGTGCGGGTGGAAGGTGACCCTGCCTCTGGCGTCTATAGCAAGGCGATTCTGCGCCTTGCTGAAGATCTGGGCGTGGATGCGCGCCTGGAGTCGTTACCCGCGACAGCTTCAGAAAACGAGCTGAAAGAGTTGTTATTGCGCCTGAATGGGGATGAGGCCATGCAGGGAGTCATTGTGCAGATGCCCTTGCCGGCCCATATCCCGCAGAAAACAGTGGCCGATACCTTATCCCCGGCCAAAGATATCGACGGCATCAGCCCGATGAGCGCCGGCAACCTCTTCCTCGGCGTTCCCACGTTTCTACCTTCGACCGCAGCAGCAGTT
>JADBKA010000255.1 GCA_014896635.1 Ktedonobacteraceae bacterium | reverse complement strand
GCGGGCAACAGAACACTGGTGGACAAAATACCGGTGGACAGCAGAATACTGGTGGACAGAACAACGGTGGTGGACAAAACACCGGCGGGCAACAGAACACTGGTGGACAAAATACCGGTGGACAGCAGAATACTGGTGGACAGAACAACGGTGGTGGACAAAACACCGGCGGGCAACAGAACACTGGTGGACAAAATACCGGTGGACAGCAGAATACTGGTGGGCAGAACACTGGTGGACAACAGAATACCGGTGGGCAACAGAATACTGGTGGACAACAGAATACCGGTGGTATGCAAGCTGGTACCGGCATGCAGGCAGGACAGGGAACCTGCCTCCAGGTTATCCAACTGGTTTTCACAATCTACATCCCTGTAAACGCTGTCCAGACCCGCTGATTGTTGCAAAACAACGATAAAGGCGCAGGAGAGGTACTATTCCTCCTATGCCTTTACCGTTGTGATCAAGGAAAAAGAAGAGTAAGCTTCTGTAACAGAGGCCCTGTTGCGGAAGCTTACTCTTTTCTCAATCAAGCGTCAGGCTTCGGCGGATTCCTGTGTGGCTTCTCTGACTGCTGCCAGCAATTCGGCAACCGAAGGGCGACCTGGAAATTCCGGCAGAATGCTCACATCGCGGCGTTTGCGCGAGGCATGCCCGAATTTGACATATCCGTGAGTCAGAGCGTACAGCGTATGGTCACGTCCTACGCCGACATTCACGCCGGGGTGAATCTTCGTGCCGCGCTGGCGCACAATAATGCTGCCGGCATGCAGCAGTTCGCCGTCAAAATGCTTGACGCCGAGCATCTTGGGGTTACTATCGCGGCCATTGCGCGAACTCCCCATGCCTTTTTTATGTGCCATAGTTTATTCCTCTCCGCTGCTCTTTGCTTCTTTCCCGCTATACACCAGGCTTTTGCCATTGACAAGCAGATCACTGATGGTCAGAACCGTCAGTTCCTGGCGGTGTCCTCTACGATGACGATAGCGTTTTTTCGACTTGTACTTAAAAACAATTACTTTTTTGCCGCGAGTCTGCTTTTCGACGGTTGCCAGCACCTTCGCATTCTCTATGAAAGGCGTACCGATCTGTGTTGTGCCGTCATTGGCAATGAGCAGTACCTCGTTCAACTCAACCAACTGTCCTTCTTCGTAGGGCAGGCGATTGACTTCGAGGCGCTGACCTGCGAATATTTTGTATTGTCTTCCACCACTTTTAATGACTGCAAAATCAAACATGCCTGTTTTTTCTCCTTAGCAATGAACCCCACACAATATTGGTCCAGCGGAGACGTGGGTGGCATGGGTGGAGAGCCATCCGCACAGTTCCGTGCTCTGGATTCCCTGCCGCGCGCTCAATCTCTGCGGCAGCCAGCGTTATGATGCTGCTCACTCTGCTCCATGTAGAGCTTTCTCAAGAAAGAGAGGGTGTGGGGCGCCCATCAGTGTGTATGGGCATACAGTAGCCACGCTATGATAGCAATGATTCTGCTGCTTTGTCAAGTTCTGTTAAACGCCTGAAAATACTCGATCACGAAGCGGCAAAACAGGCGTGCGGGTGCAGTTAAATATCGCTCCCTGATCCAGGCGAGGCCGATGGTACGCTGGCAGGGGAAGTCTGCGATATGCAGGCACGAGGGACCCGGTTCACCTGTATTGTACAGAGCCAGAGCTGGCATGAACGCTACACCCAGGCCCGCTGTGACCAGGCCGCGTACCAGGACCAGCTCATCTCCCTCGAAGGTGATTCTGGGGGTGAAGCCGGCCTGGCGGCAAAAATGGTCTGTGATTTCGCGCAGCCCGTAATGATGCTTCAGGGCGATGAAAGCATCCTGCGCCACCTCGTGGAGATAGACGCTGTCGCGCCCGGCCAGGCGGTGATTCGGCGGTACGACCAGGAAGATCTCTTCAGTCCGCAAGGGAGTCCAGGCGATATCAGGCTCTTCTGGTTGGGGAGAGGTGATGCACAGGTCGATCTCGCCCTTGCTGAGCTGGTCGATCAACACGTGTGCGGCATTCTGTGAGAGTTGAAACTGAATAGACGAGTGCTGTTCACGAAATGCCTTCAGCAGTTCCGGCAAAAGCTGTGCGCCTACCGTATAGAGCACAGCCAGAACGACCTGTCCCTGCTCCAGTCCCGCCATATCCGCTATCTGGCGTTTCCCCTCTTCCAGTTTTGCGAGAGCCTGCTCTACATATTGTAGAAATGTATGTCCGAGACGATTGAGCCTGACCTGCCGACCGTGCCGGTCAAAGAGAGGCACACCGAGTTCTCTTTCTAGCCTGGCAATTGCTCTACTCAGCGAGGGCTGCGCCACATAGAGTTCCTCTGCCGCCCGCGATATGTGCTCCAGTCGTGCTACTGCCTGAAAATAGCGCAATTGTTGCAGGTCCATTGTATTTTCCCCTTTTCTTATAGCTTTATTGCATAGCTATTATAGCAAATTATGTATTGCATATTATAAGTGAGAAGCGGTAAGCTAAAGCAGAAATGGGAGGGAAACAGCTACCATGCACTACATCGAAAAAGGAACGCCGGCCTTTCGGCGCGTTTCTATCGGATTTTTCCTGGGCGGACTTGTCACCTTTGCCACCCTGTACTGTACACAGCCGCTGCTGCCGCTTTACTCAAAAGAATTTCATATTGCGCCGGCCACGTCCAGTCTGACTATCTCTCTCACTACCGCACTGCTGGCCGTCATGATGACCTTTACCGCCTCGCTTTCCAATGCCTGGGGACGCAAAGGCATCATGGTCTGCTCGCTTTTGAGCGCCTCTCTGCTCACGCTGGTCAGTGCATGGAGTACGAATTTTGGCATGCTACTGCTCTGTCGTGCGCTGGAGGGCATTGCCCTGGCGGGGTTGCCTGCTATTGCCATGACATATTTAGGGGAAGAGGTACATCCGCAGCACCTGGGCGGCGCAATGGGCATCTACATCGGCGGTAATGCTATCGGTGGTATGCTTGGACGAATTGTCACCGGCATCATCACCGATCTGGCATCCTGGCGCGTGGCGCTCTTCTGCATCGGCCTGCTGGGTCTGCTCTGTTCGTGGTGGTTCTGGCAGAATCTTCCGCCTTCGACCCGTTTTGTCGCGCAGCCGTTCTCTGCGCGGCAGCATGTGCGTGGCTTGCTGCAACAGATGAAAGATGGGGGGCAGTGGTGCCTGTATGGGATTGCCTTCCTGCTTATGGGCAGCTTTGTCACGCTCTACAGTTATCTTGGCTATCAGCTTGTCGCGCCACCCTACAATTTCAGCCAGGCGCTGATCGGGTGGATCTTCGTGATTTATCTTTCTGGCTCATTTGGTTCGTCCTGGCTAGGACAGCTCGCTGATCGCTGGTCGCGGCAGAAGGTTCTGCTCTTTAGCATTATCCTGCTTATGGTGGGAGCGCTCACAACGCTGAGTGCTGCTGTGCCTGTGAAGGTGCTTGGTGTGGTCATTCTCACCTTTGGTTTCTTTGGAGGGCATGCGATTGCCAGTAGTTGGGTAGGAGAACGCGCGGGCAAGGGGAGGGCGCAGGCTTCGGCGCTCTATCTCTTCTTATATTATGCGGGTTCCAGCACTGGCAATACAGCAGGCGGTTTCTTCTGGAGCGCCCTGGGTTGGCCCGGTGTCATCGGGATGATTGTGGCATTCACGCTGGCTGCTCTGCCGCTCGTTATGCTGCTTGGTACGCTTCGTCCCCCGGCTCCCATAGCAAGAGTCGGTGAGGGTGCGCAGCGATATCAAAAGACACTGTGATGCTTCCTATGAGGCGAAAGCCGGGTTTTTTGCTATCTCCAGGGCGAGGCGCTGCTGAGCGTCGCCGGCCTGGGGCAGCGCCGGCCAGAGCTGGTGAGCGCGCTCGTCAACTGCCAGCACGACGCCGAAACGTTGTAACAGTACGACAACCGGTGCATCCAGGGCCGGAGAAGTTGCTGCATCTTTAGTTTGCAGTGTACCTGTTGCCAGGCAGCCGGCAGCACGATTGGTACCCGATTTGAAATTCCAGCTAATAGACTGGTCAGTTGACTGGATGTGACGGTAGGCTGGATTTGCAGCCAGTATGCCCATCAACTCGATACAGTTGGGATCGTCAAACGAACTGAGGCCCTGGGGATGAAATGAAACCTGCCAGTGCTGCTGCTGCCGCTGGATATGCAGCGCGATGAGCTGCTGCTCTCCCCTGCTATCTTCTTTCTGTGCGGTCACATCTGCATTGCCTGGCTGTCCTGCTGTTTTATAACTCCAGGTGGGACGTATAACGGCGGCTACATCCCAACCGCCGGCGGTGGGCCAGTCCAGCGTACAGAATAGACGACAGTCATTTTCTGCGTTAAAGCAGGAATGATCCAACTGCAAACCCCGGCAGAAAGCCGGTGCCGAAGCGTCGGTATCCAGCAGGAAGCGGAGAGATGCTTGCAGCGGCTCAGTCGCTTTGTGGGGGATATCGCTGCCTTTGTATGCGTAATATTCGCCTGGTTGCACCTGTTCCTGCCTTTGCGGTGTGTCCAGCAGTTTTTGGGTTGCCTCGATCAGTTGCTGGCGTTCTTCTGCCGGCAATTGTTGCAGGGAGAATGTGCCTGGAAAAGCGATTAGCCAGCGTTGACCGGCGGTCTCCTCTGATTGATCCAGCTTGCGTAGAGAGCAGGATGAGGCATTCTGAACCTGGGCGGCGGGAATAGAAAGTGTGCAGTGTAATGGAGAAAAAGGTTCGCCGCGCCATTCGATGAGATGATTTCCGCGCGGCAGTTGTATGGGTGGCTCTGTCGGCAGCATTGGCGCATGTGGAATTGCCTGTCCATCGAGAAAGAACGTTCCCCAGGCAGGCAACCGCTGAAAGTAGAAGAAATCACCACCGGAAGTGGATGGAGTAGATGGTGTCTCCTGAGATCCGTTCAGAAAGCGCGTCACAGTCCTCAGTGCTGACTGGAAAGAAGTTGAGAAAAACTGGCTCGAAGAAGGCAGAATACTTACCAGCAAAAGTGATAGTACGATCACGACGGTCAGCACTGTCACCAGTGCGCGCCTCAGGCGCTGTGCCGGAGTGAGATGCGAGTCGAGGGAAACGCGACGAGATATGTTCGGTATATTCGCGTTTGCTTCTTGTATGCTTGACTCCTGCGCTGGCTGTGATTCATCATCCTGCAGGTCCAGGTCAACAATTTCTATCTCTCGATTATCTAACTCGTCTCGCTGTTCATCCTGTTCGTTGTGTTGAGTATCTGACATCGCGGATGTGTCTGCTCCCGATCAACACTAAAATCTCCGCTCATATTGTACATTACGCCTGCATGCTCATCTTTTTCATATAGTAGTGAAAACACAGCCGCGCGATTCGCACGAGGGAAGGCGTTGCAGTTCATAGTCAGCGGCTTCAGCGGCGACGACTCTTGCTGATTGATTTGTTGGAAAAGGTGAAGGTGACGCCCTGGCGTTGCAGGAATTGCTGAAAATAAGCGTAAAATTCGCTGCGATCCTGCATGGTGATGACGGAGACAGCATCGGCGGTTTCGATGGCGTAGGGGTAACCGCTGCCGGCGATGACTTCGGCACGTACAACATCCATCACCGGTTCTAGCAGCCCTTCATCGACCAGCCAGCGCGGAAACTCCAGGCGTGCCGGGGGCCGCTGTGCGGTGGTTTGCAGGTAGCAGAAGGCGATGCTATCGCGGTACGGGCCGTAGTTGTCAAGGATGTCGCCACGCGCACAAATCATCGCTGGTGTACGGTCCCCCCAGCGCAGGCGTCCGTGCCAGAGTAGCGCGTCGTGAATTTTTTTTGTTTCGCGCAACACTGGTCTCGGCTGAACAGAGTCGAGGCGGCGCAGCATGGTGATGATATCCCGCGCGTAGCTGGTGTCGATGTAGCCAATGAGCGGCACGCGCGTCTGCTCGGATGTTTTGAGCAGCAGAGTGGCGGCGCTGATGTACTGCTGGCGGTAAGGATCGGGCATGGTCAGTGCGAAGGAGACGACGAGCGAACCATCGAAGAAGACGACTGGACTGTGGGCAGGATCTTCAGCCCGGCGAGTAGTAGCACAGTGCTCCATCTGGCTGCACAGCGTCTCGATCTCCAGCATGTAGCGGCGCAGCGTGACCTGCATATCGGAGTAGGGATAGCTGTCGGGATCGCCGGTTTCGCTGCGCGCCTCTTCCATGATTTCTTCAGGCGCCAGCACTTCCATGCGTACGTCTTTAGTGTAGGGCTGTCCTTGCGCATGGGGATTGATAAAAAAGCCGACCTGGATCAGGGCCACTGGCACAGAGGCATCGCGCCAGGGTAGAAGCTGGCTGCCATCGACGGCAACAGTGGTCACGCCTTCGATGCATTCGGCCCAGGCGCGCATCTGTTCGTGATTGTCGAATTCGCGGCCAAAAGCGATCAGTGGTCCGTGATAGCTGTTATGAGAAGCTTCGACGAGCCAGCGATCAAATTCAATCGTCGGGCGAGCGCCTGCCATCGGCATGGCCGGCTGATTCGGCGGCAGATCGTGCTCCAGGCGGGCGCTGGATTCGTAGCGCCGGTAGAGCGCCTCCCGCGCCGATCGCATCGCCGCCGCCCGCCAGACCGTG
>JADBKA010000004.1 GCA_014896635.1 Ktedonobacteraceae bacterium | reverse complement strand
TTAATGCAGGGCAGTTTTCGAGAACAGGTCAATGACCAGGACGCCGCCAATGATGAGCAGGATACCAATGATGCGCGCCGCGTCCAACTGTTCGCGCCAGATGAACACGCCCGCTATGACAGTAAGCACGATGCCCACTCCTGACCAGATCGCGTAAGCCACGCCGATTGAGATGGTGCGCAGGCTCAGCGATAACAGGTAAAAGGCCACACTGTAGCCTACAACGACGATAATACTGGGCAGGAGCCTGGTAAATCCTGCTGAGAATTTGAGAGCGGTTGTGGCGATGACTTCGCTGAGAATGGCAGCAAAAAGGAATACGGCGGTTTGCATATTATCTCTCCTCATCAGTCGTTTTTATGTCTCCTTGCGCCAGTTTCAGCAGGGCTTGCAGAACTTTGTCGCGCATTACAGGCGCCAGTGGTGCGAATCCAAACAACGCGGAGTACCACAGTCCGTCGAGAGCCAGCCGTACCAGCGAGCCGATCTCCGGCGAAGGCGCGGCAGCTTCGGCCTGCTGCTGCCAGGCGACAAACCGCTCCTGCAAGGGCCTGAGCAGATCAGGATTGTTGGCGAGCGCAGCGATCAGAGCGCAGCTTAGCTGATCCCGCTGCGGGTCGGCCTTTAAGGATGCGCGTATATAGGCGACCAGCCAGTTACCATTCCTTTTGTCCAGTTCTTGCTCCAGGTCGGAGTCAAACTCGGCGATGAGCCGTTCGATCATTCCCGCGATCAGACTGTTTTTACTGGGGAAGTGATAGAGCAGCCCGCCCTTGCTGATCCCGGCCTGCTGCGCAGCGGCTTCCAGCGTCAGCGCGCTGACGCCTCTGTCGAGAACCACGCGGCTCGCGGCGTCGAGAATCTGCGCGCGGGTCGTCGATGAGATGTCTTTCTGTTTCATAGAAAACATTATACCGTCCAGACGGTATAATGTCAAGAGGTTTTGCACGGTGCTTTTCACGGACCGAGATACAGTCGAGGGAAAAGCTTGCATTCTTGCGATGCTGTTCTGTTTCTCCCGTCGATATCGAAAACGTGACCTGCGGGCTAAGGGCCGTGCGTTCAGTTGTGCGCGTGGAAGCTGAGCGACTTTCCCCTGATCGCCTCTTACTTCACAACTACGGTCATGGAGGCGCTGGCATCACCCTCTCGTGGGGGTGCGCTGCCGAGGTTGCGAGGCTTCTGGCAGCGTCGTGGTCTGGTTAAAGATGCTTGCTACGGTGATGTGGGCATCTTTGATCCCTGGTTCGTGAGCATGATTTCTCTACTACTACATCCGAGGATCGGTATGTAGAGATAAGATTACCCATCTTTAAGCTGTGCTTTAAGCATCCACAAGCGTACGTTTGTGGATGCTGTGATAGCAGGTGTTTATTCCCCGAATAAATTCGAGAATGTCTGATAAATAAATGGTAAGCTAACGCTATTTTATTATCATTATGGAGAGGTTATATTTCTGGCATAAAGCAGGCAGCATTCGTAACGATTGCTACAAATCAGGAAAAATCATCTATTACTAGAAACTGAAGAAAAGCAAATGTGGCGAATCTGCGAGCCTTCGCATTCGGCTCCGTAAGCGAGTTTGACAAAAAAATGAGCGAACCGCGAGTTATGAAGGAAAGACAGAGTAAGTCGAGGCTCTTCCCTGGCCCTTGCCAGCAAATTTCCCTGGCACAAGTATAAGACCTTTGCGGATGTCGGGACAGCACAGGGTGACTGCGCTGTACAGATCGCGCTGGCTCACGATCATCTGAGTGGCGTAGGCTTTGACTTGTCACCTGTTCAGCATGTCTTTGATGAATACGTCATCCAATCCGGGCTGCAAGGTCGTCTTCGTTTCCGTGCTGGTGATTTCTTCAAACAAGCTCTGCCAGAAGCAGATGTGCTCATTATGGGACATATCCTGCATGATTGGGATTTTCAAGAGAAACAGATCTTAATTCGTAAGGCCTATGAAGCCCTACCAGGCAACGGTGCTCTCATTGTTTATGATGCCATCATTGATGATGATCGCCGTGAAAATGTCTCTGGTTTGTTAATGAGCCTGAATATGTTGATTGAAACACGAGGCGGTTTCGATTACACAGGTGCAGATTGTGCTTCATGGATGCGAGCGGCAGGCTTCCGGCACACCTATGTTGAGCATCTCTCCAGCCCCGAGTCTATGGTCGTAGGCATCAAATAGGCAGGCTTATGACCTGACATGCACGCGCCAATGAGTCCCTATACATGTAAATCCCAACATGAAACGGCTCTTCCGGCATTTTGATGAATACTGCCTGCTTGTTGACAGCGCCATGAGGATAAGGGGGCATGAGATGCGGCTTCAGAACACGGCCAGAAATGGTCAGAATCGCCAAAAAGCCTCTTTATGGAAACCTTTCCCCCAATCATCAAAATTGCGGATGAGCCATACTCTGTTGGGATTTACACGCCTGGGGGCAATCTGTCCATAGCGCGAGGCCAGGGTTTCGAGTCTCCCCTCTTCTTTGCCGGGGGTGAACCGAGCGACCCTGGTTCTCCGAACTTTAATGGCCTGACACACCACTTCCATTTTTCCTCACTTCATTTTTCAGGTACAATTCAGAAACAATTTAGCCTCACTTCAACCTCGCCGATTATAACCCTTCTCAGGGAAACGATCATGTTCTATCTCTATTTCTGGTATGCACCAGGAGAGGGGGTCATAACTCATGCGAAAAAGCAAATTCCTGTGGAGTCTTCTTCTTAGTCTCTCGCTCATCCTCATCGCAGCGGCCTGCACAACAAACAGCCCGGCGAGCGTCAGCGGCACGGCAGGCCCAGGCGAGAATCTCTACATTCTGATGCTCCCCGGCATTGACGGCCTGGAAGTCTGCCGGCGCCTGCGTTCAGCTAGCGATCATACAGCCATCCTCATGCTGACTGCGCGCGATGCCATTGCAGACCGCGTGAAAGGGCTTGAAGCCGGGGCCGACGATTATCTCGTCAAACCGTTCGCTCTGGAAGAGTTGCTGGCGCGTGTGAAAGCCCTGCTGCGCCGCCGCTATCCGCTGGACCCACAGATCAGGCGCGAGCTTCTGCGCTTCGTGGATCTGGAACTGGATACTGCCACGCGCCAGGCCCGGCGCGGAGAGCGCCTCATCGACCTGAGCACGACAGAATACGAGCTACTGGCATTGTTCCTACGCAACCCGCGCATCGTGCTGACACGCGGCCTGCTCATGGAGCGTATCTGGGGACCGGACTTCGAGGGTGGTCCAAATGTGCTCGAAGTTTACATCGGCCACCTGCGCGGCAAGCTCGAACAGGGGGGAGAACCGCGACTCATCCAAACGGTGCGAGGTGCCGGCTATGTCCTGCGCCTCAACAGCTAGAGGGACCGGGCCATGTACATTTCTCTCACTCTTCGCCTCGCGCTTTTTTATACGCTTATCGTCGGGCTGGCCTGCTGGTTCTTTGGCAGTTTCGTCTACAACCAGGCCGAACAGCAGGCGTACCAGAATCTCAAAGAGACACTTCAGAGCCGGGCCGCGAGTGTGCGTTTCGTCAAAACGCTGCTTGTTCAGAGCGACGGCAAATCCTCGCCCGCTATCCTCTCAGGCGTCGATGCGTATGGCTCCGGTGGCGTTTCCATTGAAGTGCTGGCGGTTGACGGAGATCATACTGTCAGCCTGCTGGCAACGACCGACGCCAGCCAGAATACAGCACAGCACCCTATCCCGCCCAATCAGGGAGAGAGTCCCGTCCCCTGGGACAGGCAGGCGCTGGAGAAAGTACGAGCAGGCCGAATGAGCAGTAACACTTCCTGTTATTTCAGTACCGTTGAGTACCGGCAGCAACATATCGAGGTCTGCACCATGCCAAGCTTCGATGTGAGCCGCATCATCCAGGCTGCTCGCTCGACTGCCGATATCGAGCAATCACTCGACAACCTGCGGCTACTACTGATGCGAGGAGCACTACTGGTCATGGTTCTGGCCTTTCTGGGCGGTTGCTTGCTGAACTGGAGCGTGCTGGCCGGCGTGCGACGACTGACCAGGGCCGCGCGGACCATCAGTCAGGCGCGCGACTTCAGCAAGCGCGTCCAGCACCACACCTGGCTATGGCGCGACGAGCTGGCAAAGCTCGCCGACACCTTCAATACGATGCTGGCGAGCCTCGAAGAAGCGTACAGGCGCCAGCAGCGTTTTGTCGCCGACGCCTCACATGAACTGCGCGCACCCATTACTGCCATACGCTGCAACCTTGATCTGCTGGCGAAAGCGCCAGATCTGCCGGCGGAAGAGGCGCAGGGCGCACTCGCCGATGCACGCGCTGAAGCCGAACGCATGGGCCGCCTCGTCAATGATCTGCTGCTGCTGGCTCGCTCCGACAGCATCAACAGCAGCAAAAGCGAGCAAAGCCAGTCCTCAACTGTGTCTTCGCCTTCAGCTACAGGCGGCAGCATATATGGGCAGGAAATCGAGCTGGATAGTCTGCTGCTCGAAGTCTTCCGCCAGTACCGGCCACGTGAACTACGTGAAGACGCCGGAGATGACAGGCACGGCTACGAGGGGTCGCGCCTGCTGCTGCAACACATTACCCCCGTGCAGGTACGCGGCGACGCCGACCGACTGAAGCAGGCGCTGGTCGCCCTGGTGGACAACGCACTCAAATACACTCCTCATGAAGGCACCGTCTCGCTCGCTCTCAGTGCCGCTGATGGCTACGCCTGCGTCCAGGTCAGCGACACCGGTATCGGCATTTCCCCCGAAGATCTTCCCCACATCTTTGAACGCTTCTATCGCGCCGACCGCGCCCGCACGCGAGATCGCGGCGGCAGTGGTCTTGGCCTGGCAATAGCACAGAGTATCATCCACGAGCACGGGGGAAGCATTGCAGTCGAGAGTACAGCAGGCAAAGGCAGCACCTTTACCATCAAACTACCATGCGGTTAACCCGCCATCGACCACAATCGTCTGCCCCGTGATATAGGAAGCCGCCGGCGAAGCCAGGAAGACTATCACTCCTTTCAGCTCTTCAGGCTTGCCAAAACGTGCCAGGGGAATGCCCGCCTTCATGATCTCGCTGTACTGCTCAAGCAGGCCACGCGACATGCGTGTTGGAAACCAGCCCGGAGCAATCGCATTCACCGTAATGTCGTACCGCGCCCAGCTCGTGGCAAGATCGCGGGTCATATTGATGACCGCCGCTTTACTGGCATGATAGCCGACAGCGTGCAGGTAGGCTGGATGCCCACCGGTCAGCCCGGCCACCGAAGCAATATTGATAATAGTGCCGCCCTGGCCGCGTTCGATCATCGTCTTCCCTACGACCTGGCTCATCAAAAACGTCCCTTTAATATTGACATCAATCACGTGCTGAAATTTATCCAGCGGCATTTCTTCTGCTGGCGCTCCCCACGTCGCGCCGCTGTTATTCACCAGAATATCAATAGCGCCGAACCGCTCACGGGCGGCTGTTACCACGCGCTCAACGTCTTCCTGTCGCGTAATATCACAGGCCAGCGCCAGCGCCTGGCCTCCGCGTGTTGTGATGGCCTGCGCTATCTCTTCACAGACCGGGAGCTTGCGTGAGCAGAGCACCACCTGTGCGCCGGCATCCACCAGCGCCTCTGCAAAATACTGTCCCAGTCCCCGTCCTCCGCCGGTAATTACCGCCGTTTTGCCATCCAGGCGAAACAGATCCAATGTGTTCATTTTCATTTTTCCTCTCGCATCGAGTAGAGCAGCAACAATGCTCCAGCCGGGCATTTGCGAAAAATGATTCTATGATGTTATCATCACCAGGAAGCAAATTGACCCGGTACCTCTTTATATCATAAGAAAGAGAGGGATGACCATAGGTCACAAGAAGACAATTCAGTTTCACATGAGTCGGCAACACAGGCAGCGCCTGGAGCATCTCCCCTGGCATAGCAGGCTGGAGAACTGGCTGGCAGAAGGTGTCCAGTTGCTGATCATCAGGCGCGGCGAATCGCGGCACCCGGTCGTATTCGTCGAAAGCCAGGGGACGCGCTATGCCATCAAAGAGACGACGCCACACATGGCCGAGCGCGAAATTCATAACCTGCGTGCCATCGAGTACCGGGGCATCCCGACGCTGCATGCCGTCGGCAGCGTCGTTGTACCCGCGCCGCCTGTTCCGCTCGATGTGCCACAACTCGGTGGCATCAGGCAATATATAAGCGGAGATCGCGGCTACACCGTGACGGAACTGGCCCCGCGCGTCGTGCCACACGTCTACCTCTACCGCCTGAATCTGACAAAACGCACCAAGCGACGCCTCCTCTCAGCAGTCGCCGTGCTGATGGTTGAACTACATGAGCATGGCGTCTACTGGGGTGATCCGTCGCTGGCAAACGTGCTCATCCGCATTGACGGACAAAGTATTCTGGCAATCATGGCCGACGCTGAAACAGCCGAACTCTTCCCGGAAGCGATTAGCGAAGGGCTGCGCGAACAGGATATGGCGATGTTTGGCGAATCGCTGGCCTGGCAATCAGAGGATTTGCGCCAGGCGCGCGGCCTGCCCGAAGAAGAGCAGATTCTAGACGAGACCGATTATCACTACTTTGAACAGCGCTATCGCTGGTTGCGTAAAGAGCATGCGCGTCTCAGCCGCTTCCCGCACTTCGATACTGCTTACCAGGCGCTGCGTTTCTTACGCAAACTCAACCGCTGGAGCTTCTCGCTGCTGGACACAACGGGTAATGTACTGCAACACATCACAACGGTGCGTCCAGGCTGGTATCAGAGACGTGTCTATGAACTGCTGCGTATCACGGTTCCGCGCCTCTATGCCCACCGCTTCTACAATATGATTCTTGGACACCAGGTCATTATGCGCAAGGAACGCGGACAGGACGTCAGCCTCGAAGAAGCGGCACAGGACTGGTATGAGCGATATCACCTGCCTGCTATCCTCCTGCTGCGCCGCCTGCTCACTAGTGGACAGGACCCGATGAAAGCCTACTTCGCGGTAATGGATCACAAGTGGAAGATGAGCCAGCAGGCAGGATACGAGATTCCACTTGAAGAGGCCACGATTGACTGGGCCATGCACCAGACAGAAACGGGAGCACTTGGAGAGATAGACCCGGCGCTGCTCGCTTTGTGGTGGCGCGAGGCCAGGCCGACTGTGCAGGTACTGGAGCCACCAATGATCGAGAGCGAAGAGCTTGAGCCGCTGCTCTCCACCGCTGAGCGTCCGCTGGTTCAGTTGCAAGCATCAGAGCTGGAACAGAAACTGCCTGAAATTCTGGAGAAGAGTAGCCCTGATCAAGAAGAGGGGAAATCGAGTTGATTTCCCCTCCGCAAAGCATTATATCTCCTCGTCCGGTGGCTCTTCCTCTACCGTCTCGTCACCGTCTACCTCGGTCTCGCTGGCTCTGAAGGAAACCATGTTGCCGCGAATCTGCTCTTCGATCGCTGCTGCAACATCGGTATTCTGGCGCAGGAACTCTTTGGCATTCTCGCGTCCCTGGCCCAGGCGAATATCGCCAACAGTAAACCAGGCACCGCTCTTTTTCACCAGGCCCATCTCCAGGCCCAGATCCAGCAGGCCACCCTCGCGCGAAATACCTTCGCTGTACATGATATCGAACTCGGCAGATTTGAAGGGGGGAGCGACTTTGTTTTTTACCACGCGCACGCGCGTGCGATTGCCGACCACATCCTGGCCCTGCTTGATCGAATCGATGCGGCGAATATCCAGGCGCACCGAAGCATAGAATTTGAGAGCCTTGCCGCCGGTGGTCGTCTCCGGGTTGCCGAACATCACCCCGATTTTATCGCGCAACTGGTTTGTGAAAATGACGGTTGTTTTGGAATTACTGATGGCGCTCGTGAGCTTACGGAGTGCATGGCTCATCAGGCGAGCTTGCAGGCCCACATGTGCATCGCCCATGTCGCCCTCAATCTCGGCACGCGGCACCAGCGCTGCTACAGAGTCTATCACGATCACATCAATCGCATTGCTGCGTACAAGCGCATCGACGATTTCCAGCGCCTGCTCTCCGGTATCCGGCTGCGAGACCAGCAGGTTGTTGACATCCACGCCGCACCTGGCCGCATAGACCGGGTCCAGCGCATGCTCGGCATCTACAAAGGCCGCGAATCCTCCCATGCGCTGGGCGTTAGCAATGATATGCTGGCAAAGTGTCGTCTTACCGGACGACTCAGGCCCATAGATTTCTGTAACACGCCCGCGTGGCACGCCTCCGACTCCCAGAGCCAGATCCAGAGCAATCGACCCGGTGGGGATGGCCTCAACCTGCACTTTCGCCGCATCGCCCAGCTTCATAATCGCGCCTTTGCCAAAACGGCGTTCAATCTGCGTAAGCGCCAGCTCGATTGCCTTCTCGCGCTCGCTCATCGCAGCATTCGTTGTCCCGTTCTGATCTACAGAGATTTTTTCCTTCTTCGTAGCCATCGTCACTTTTCTCACAGGGCGTGAGACACAAGACACAGATCAGGTAGTGATCGGCTTGCTGGTCAGCTTGCGACCTTCCCTCGACCCTCCCGCCTCTCCAACCCTGCGCTCCTTCCTTCTGATGCTTTCAGAAACTCCCGCAAAAGGTTGTCAGTTCCGCATCGCCTGGAGCACATCCGGTCATAGCATGAGTATCAACATATCACTAGCGGTTGATATCGCACTGGTGTCCCCCTGGCTTGTTGTTCCTGGTTCTCGTACAGGTATATTCTTGCGCAAGGTCACATAACCGGAAACAGGCACGCTCCCTACCGGCCTGTTTCTACAGTAGAACAAGAGTACCATAAGTACAGCCACAAGTCAAGCAGGAGAAAGGATCGGTAGGAGCAGGCAGGAACAAGCGCACAAAATACAGGCCACTTTTGCCTTGTGTACTCCTCTCTCCCTGCTCTCACTAGAACACACGCTAGAGTACACGCCTTCCTTCCAGGGCGCGACTGAGTGTGCCTTCATCAGCATATTCCAGAGCACCGCCGGTTGGCAAACCACGCCCTAGCGCCGTCACACGCAGGTCAGGCAGGTGCAGCTGGTTCTTAATTTCGCCGCTGATAAAGGTGGCGGTATAGTCGCCCTCGAAGCCGGGATTGGTCGCAAGAATGACCTCACGTACAGGCTCTTGCTCCAGGCGCCGCAGTAGTTCGTCGATGCGCAGATCTTTGCGCCCAACGCCATTCATCGGATTCAACGCACCATGCAGCACGTGATATAGCCCCTTATACGTACCAGTTCTCTCCAGAGCGATGACATCCAGCGGCTCTTCGACGACGCAGATAATCTCCTGGTCGCGGCCAGGATTGCTACAGATCGGGCAGGGATCGCTCTCGGTAATATTAAAACAGCGTGAACAGTAGATGATGCTCTCTTTCACGCGCATAATCGCCTCGGCCAGGCGGCGAGCCTGATCTTCAGGACTGCGCAGGACGAAGAAAGCCAGCCGCTGTGCCGTTTTCACGCCGATTCCCGGCAACCTGGCAAACTCTTCTATCAGCGCCGCTACAGGGGGTGCAATCTCACTCATGCCTAAAACAGTCCCGGTATTCTCATGCCACCGGTCGCACTGGAAAGCAGCTTCTGCTGCGCATCAGTCACTTTATCAAACGCATCTTTCGCCGCTGCCTTCACCATCACTTCCAGGTCAGTAATATCCTCCGCACTGAATGCTTCAGGGTCAATCTTCACGCCGGTGATTTCAAACTTGCCACTCATGGTAATCGTGACCGCCCCGCCGCCGGCAGTGCCGGTAAACTGGCTTGCTTCCAGCTCTTCCTGCATTTTCATCAGGCGTTGCTGCATCTTCTGGATTTCACGCATATTCATCGCAATATTCGCTCCTCGCTTACTTACTTCAGGTTTACGTTCTTGATCTCCGCTTTAAACATCTCCACCGCCTTCTGCACCACAGGGTGAGCAGTGGCTTTCTTGCGTGTGGCTTCCAGGCGTGTCTCTTGCACCTGCGTTTCCGCTCTCCCGTTCGGATTCACCGGCTCCGTAGTAGTATTCTCTCTCACAGCCTGCGTTCTGGCAAGAGGTGAGGAAAAATTCGCATCACCGGAGGCACCGGGGACGGCATCTCCTGTGGCAGATTGAGGCGACTCCGGCGGGAGGGAAGATTTCGCCCGGCCAGCCGATCTCTGCTTCTGCGCCGGTTTCGCAGGCGCCGGGCGCTCCGGGCGCTCCGGGCGCTCGCGGTGGGCCGGGGACTGCGACGTTTGCACAGCAGTGGATGCAGAAGCTGGTAGGACTGGGGGAGATGGCGAATCGATCTGTGGAAAGGGAGCCAGCGAACCAGCCTTTCCGCTCACAGGTGGCATGAGTCTGACGCGGCAGGCTGGCAGGTTTAACTCGATCTTCATCCCCCATTCAACCACAGCCTGGTGTTGCTGCAACGCCTTGAAGTGAAAATCTGCCTGGGCCATGAGCAGCACGACAGGAGCCTCGTCGCTTCCTTCAACCCCTACAATGGTATAGCCATTGAGGAAGGCAGCAATTTTGCCGCCATCTTTTTGCGTCCTGATGCGGCGCTTGATGTACTCCCAGCGTTCTTTCACCTGCTGAACAGTCAGGGACAGTGCGTACCCTTCGTCGCCTGTTTCGGTAACGGTGGAGTTTTCGGAACCAGCCGAGATGCCGGACACGGGCCGGGACAGTGGCGGGAGTGTTTCAGCAACATCGCTCTCCTGTGATACCTGGTGTGATACCTGGACAGGAGTTTCTTCCATATGTACCGGGGTCACCTCTTCTGCACGCTGATCGGCAGGCAACAGAGCTATAGCGTCGTTACCAGCCAGATCTTCAGGTTCGCTGGCAGGGCGTCCATGTTGTGAAGGTGTCTCAGGCATATCCGCCATCGAGAGAGGAGAGTGCTCAACAGGTGATGTCGGTTCCTGTGCCGGTGGACGAGAGAGCAGTGCAGGCGCAGAGCGAGCAGAGCGGGTAGAGTGGGCAGGTCGAGCCGCTGTTGAGGAAAGAGTTGTCGGCAGTTCTGTCTGCATCCTGCGGTGCAGGTCGATACAGGCCAGCAGCGCCAGTTCCAGGCCGAGCTGGGGGGTGGCCTGACTCTTTTGCACCAGCTCGTTCTGTGCGAAAATGCGTGCGCACTCGGTCAGTTCTTCGAGAGCAAAAAATCTGGCATTCTGCGTAATCTCACGCACTTCATCTTCGGTGCTGTCAAGTATCTCGGCAATATTGGCACCGGCCTGTGCCAGCATCATAGCGCGGCAGTATTCTGCGAGCTGGCTATTGACCTGGCGCAGATCGGCTCCGGCCTCGCTTAACTCATGGATCAGATGCAGTCCTGTAGCGCTGTCCAGGTGAGCAATCGAGAGGATCAATTTCTGAATTGCACGTGGATCAGCAACGCCAAGCATCGCCTGCACCTGAGCCAGCGTCACCCGCTCGCCGGAATAGGCGACAGCCTGGTCGAGCAGGCTGAGTGCATCACGCATGCCGCCGGCGGCAGCTCTGGCAATCAGCTCGGCAGCCCCGCCTTCCAGCGTGATCTGCTCCTGCTGCGCCACAAAATTGAGGTGCGCGACAAGCTGGCGCATGCTAAAGCGTTTGAAGTCGAAGCGCTGGCAGCGTGAGAGGACAGTCGGCAGCATCTTATGCACATCGGTGGTCGCCATCACGAAAATCGCGTGCGGCGGCGGCTCCTCCAGCGTCTTGAGCAAGGCATTAAAAGCCTCGACGGTGAGCATATGCGCTTCGTCCAGGATGTAGACCTTATACCTGCCGGTTGAGGGGGGCATCATCACTTTCTCGCGCAGTTCGCGGATGCTATCGATACCACGATTCGAGGCTGCATCAATCTCGATCACATTGAATGAATTGCCTGCGGTGATCTCACGACACTGCTGACACTCGTTGCAGGGTTCGCCATTCTGCGGATTTGCGCAATTGATAGTTTTGGCAAGCAAGCGCGCCATACTGGTTTTGCCGGTGCCGCGCGGCCCGGTAAAAAGGTAGGCGTGGGCGAGCTTGCCGCTGCTCAAAGCATTCTTGAGCGTGTGAACGACAGCTTCCTGGCCAACAAGTTCGCTAAAGGTCTGTGAACGCCATTTACGATAGAGTGATTGTGAGGCCATAGAATGACTTCCGCCTGCGAGAATCCTCAGATGGGCCGCCGGTCCATCTTCCGAGCACAAAGGAGCTTGCAATGCAGACAAGCAAGCAAGACAGAGAAAACCGATTTTCGCCCGATCCTGCCGGTCAGCGTAACCAGGCAGCCCTGCGGCACCCAGAGAGGTCCATTTACCGTTGCTTCCTCACAGACCTGGCGGGGTTCATGAACATCTGCCGCGCAGGACCCGATTACGCCGACCGACAGGACCAGGAGAAAACCGGTCCTTCCCACTTGATCGTGTATTTTCCTCAGTAGGACGCTGTTATTGTACTCCTCTCCCCAGGCTTTGTCAAGGGAGAGAGGAGCCGCGCTCTCCGTCGCTCGCGCCACGCCAGCGCAATTAATCCAAGCAGGAAAATGATACCCACCACAGTCATGCCCCTGGTATCTTTGTTCCCCGTCCCTTGACTGAATTCAGCAAAAGGGGTCAGCAGAATAAAGAAAGACAGTATCCCTGAAACCAGGGCCAGTTTGTGGCGGGAACTCCAGCTTGCTCGCCTGTGCCAGCGAGAAACAAGCCAGTACCCCAGGACAAAAACAGCCACCATCACCGCTACCGGCAGCAGTGGATGAGGCTTCAATCCCGCGATTACCCACGCCACCAGGAAAACCAGAAAGATACCACCGAATCCAGCCAGCCGCAGCCACCAGAGATGCGGCACCGGGCGCGGATCAACAGGGAGACGCTCTGGCCGAAGTTTTATTCCCCACCAGACGAGTCCGATCACGAGCAGGAGCGCCCCGGCATACATAAGAGGAGGATGAGCATAACCGGATTGCATGTTGGCAATGAGCCAGAAACCAGGAAACTCCAGCAGACAGACGCATCCGAATATTACAGCAGCTATTTTGAGACCACGTGGAGTTAGCCAGGAGCGCGCTGCAATGCGTGGAAATAATATCTCTACCAGCACTATAGGGGGAATGATACTGACCACCGCATGATAAATCGTCAACTGCACTGCCCAGATCCAGCTCGTCTCAAAGAGACGTCCGTAGTACGCCAGTTGACCGAGGTCAGGCCAGCCGGGGTTAAACCAGCTCATGACCACCAGCCCTTCTTCCACTACGCCATATGCCAGGGCAAACAACAGCAAACTGCGCCAGTCCAGCCCTTTACGGCGTACCAGTTCACGAATAACCAGCGCTCCTCCCCCGTATAGCCCCAACAGGCCCAGTAACGATACGGGATCTAGAAAGCGCAGTGGTGGCGTCGAACCGGAGAGCATCTCTCCTACAACAGGAGCAAGAAAAACCAGCGTCAGCACCGCAGGCCAGGTGCGTTGCGAAGATCCCGATGGGGCAAGCGGCTCTGTGGGCCGCTCGGAGAGATCAGGTCCTTGCGCTGGCAAAAATGGAGATTGATGATGAAAGTGTTCTGCCATGTCGTCATCTTTTCCTTTGAGATAGCCGTTCTTAACTCTCAGGAGAGATATTTGCCGACCAGCAGGCTATACTTTTCTCTGACCTCCGCCGGGATCTGCGCACGCTCCGTAATGATCGCCGTCGCCAGCGCATTTGCACAATCGCAAGTCACTTGCGAGCGATCAGGGGGAATCTTCCGTGCGACATCGCGCAGGATGCGCTGTGCATTGGCAACGTTGGCCGCCAGGTTGCTGACGACCATTTCGACAGAGACCGACTCGGCGGATTCATGCCAGCAGTCGTAGTCAGTAACACAGGCAATGATGGCATAGCACAGCTCGGCCTCACGCGCCAGCTTTGCTTCTGGCAGAGAGGTCATGCCGATGATGTCCATACCCAGTTTGCGGTAGACATTGGATTCGGCCTTTGTCGAGAACAGAGGCCCCTCCATACAAACATAGGTGCCGCCTCGATGCACGGTGACATCGCCGAGCTGGCTGGCCGCAGTGTAGAGCAGCTCGCTCAGAACAGGACAGAACGGATCGGCAAACGTGCAGTGGACGACAAGGCCGCCCTCAAAAAAGCTATTGACGCGGCTCTTCGTGCGGTCGAAGAGCTGGTCGGGAATCACCAGGTCGCGCGGGGCAACCTCCTCACGCAGGCTGCCCACCGCGCTGACCGAGATCACCCACTCTACGCCCAGACTTTTGAGCGCCCAGATATTCGCCCGTACGGGAATCTCGGTCGGACTGAGACGATGTCCACGTCCATGCCGGGGAAGAAATGCCAGTGGCACACCCGCTACCTCTCCTATGGCAATAACATCACTGGGAGCGCCAAACGGGGTAGAGATACTGACCTCTTCTACACTGGTCATGCCTTCCATCTGATACAGTCCACTACCGCCGATCACGCCGATCTTTGCCTGAGGCATATGCCTGAACCTCCTTGCGATCAATGTCAGCAATATCAGTCTGTTCTTAATTAGCAGACCCGGCAGAAACTCAAGCCCTGATACGCATATAACGGCGCTTGCCCGCTCGCACAATAGCTCCATCCTTCGCCGGGACAGTAAAAGCCTGGTCGGTGACGCGCTCCTCGTCGCTCTCGTGGCCTGTCGCATAGAAGGCGACACCCCCCTGCCTGACCAGGTTGCGCGCCTCATTCCGGCTGCCAGCCATGCCGGCATCGACGAGGAAGGTGACAATATCGACAGGCGCGGCGAGGCGGTAATCGGGAATATCAACTGGCAGTTTGCGCTCTGAGAACTGGCGCAGGAACGCTTCTTGCGCGTGCTCGGCGGCGGCGGCATCGTGGAACTCGGTCACGATCTCGCGCGCCAGGCGCAGTTTGACATCACGTGGATTGAGCGTTCCCTCCGCCATTTTGCGCTCCATCTCATCCAGCACGGCTTCATCGACGTCGGTCAGCGCCTCGTAGTACGAACGCATGGCGTGATCAGGCAACGACATGAGCTTGCCGAACATATCATTGGCCGGGGCCGTTAGCGCGATATAGTTATCGAGCGACTTGCCCATCTTCTTCACGCCGTCCAGGCCAACAATCAAATTGACGGTCAGTATCTGCTGAGGTGGCTGGCCGAAGATCGGCTGCAATTCACGCCCGACCAGCAGGTTGAACGTCTGGTCGGTGCCGCCGATTTCAACGTCCGCATGCAAAGCAACAGAGTCGTAGCCCTGGAGCAGCGGGTACATAAATTCCGAGAGATAGATCTCAATGCCACTTTTGTAGCGTTTTGAGAAGTCATCGCGCGCAAGCATCTGGGCCACCGTTTTGTAGCCAAGCAGCTTGATCGCATCGGCCAGCGTAAAGCTGTCGAACCATTCGCTCTGGCGGCGCACTTCGGTCTGCTGTGGATCGACAATCTTAAAGAACTGGTCAAGGTAGGTCGCAGCATTGGCATTGACTTGCTCGGCACTCAGCGCCTTGCGTGCCTCCTCACGTCCACTGGGATCACCCAGGCGAGCGGTCCAGTCGCCAATAAGCACAATGACTTTATGGCCCAGGCGCTGAAACTGGCGTAGCTTGCGAAACACAACAGCATGCCCGATAGTCAGCTCGTAGTGCGTCGGGTCCACACCCAGCTTGACGCGCAGCGGCTGACCTTTGTTGCCCTCCAGCAGCAGGCGACGTAAATCCTCTTCTTTCTCAACCAGCGCGACCCCGCGCCTGAGCAGGTAATCTATAGCTTTTTGCCTCGATGCAGACTGTGATTGTACCATCACGGAGCATCCCTCCCAATCTCCAGGCAGAATTATTGTTTGCATTGTAGCAGAATATGACTCGCTCGTCGAGCCGATTTTTGCGAACACCCAGGGCTTTTCAAATTTCGAGGAAGGCGGGAGTAAGGAAAACTGCAAAGCCCTGCTGCGAGCCGAGCACCCCCTTCTCCAGAGATTGCAAGAAAGCATTACTTTGATAACTTCATTATCAAATTTTCTAACAAAACTCTTATAGATTTTATATGTTTTTCTAACAAAGCCGGGGCTATACTTTCACCAGACGAGATGAGAAAGGGTCGCCGCCGGTGAGGGAAGATGGGCAACGAGCAGAGGCAAGGCGGCCCACAGCGACATGTTTCTTTCAAGCTTTCTGTAAGAAAGGAGGTTCAGTCAATGGCAAACCTTGCACGTTACAATCCTTTCAGCGAAGTGGTTTCTCTGCGTGAAGCGATGGATCGTCTTTTTGAGGATAGTTTCATTTCGCCGCGTTTCTCGAATCTCTGGAGCGAGCGGATAGGCGCCACGCTCTATGAGACGGGTGACAGCCTGACACTGCTGGTGCCGATGCCCGGTGTCAGGTCCGAAGACGTCAATATCACCATCCAGCAGGATACCCTGACATTGAAATGGGAAGTGAAGCCGGAGGTCCCGGAAGGCGCTACCATCCACTGGAACGGCTTCCAGGGTGGGCAATACCAGCAAACCTTCACGCTGCCCACTCCTATCAACAGTGAGCGCGTCGAAGCCCATTACAGCAATGGCGTGCTGCGCCTGGTGATGCCGAAGGCCGAACACGCGAAGGCGCGCACCATCAAGGTGAACGCACGCTAATATCCTCATCCTCTCAGAAAAAGGGGGGCCAGGGGGGGTTTGCCCTCCTGGCGGAGGTCTGGGGGTGTCCCCCCGAAAAACTCCTTTCCCCCTTTTTTCTCTCTTGAGAGAGGGGAGAAAGGAAAACTGAAAAGCCCCGGTTCACGGCCATAGTAGTCTTCCTCTGGTAGGGAAAAAGATGTACAATGAGGGCAAGCAAATAGCTATTATCATTACTATCACTGCCGGGGGAAGACGTTTTTATGCAGCATCCGTTACTCGACCTGTTGAGACAGCGTCCCGTCCTCTGTGATGGCGCGATGGGGACGCTGCTCTATACACGCGGCGTTACCTACGAACACTGTTTCGATGCGCTCAATCTGACGCAGCCGGAACTGGTGCAGAGCATTCATCGAGAATATATCACGGCGGGCGCGCAGATCATCGAGACCAACACCTTTGGAGCCAACCGCGCCAGGTTGGAAGCATACAAGCTGACAGATCGTGTGCGTGAAATTAACCGCCGTGCGGCAACTCTGGCGCGCGAAGCCCGTGAGGAAACCGGCTTGCCAGTCTTTATCGCCGGCGCCGTCGGACCCAGCGGGCGTCCCCTGCAAGCTCCCGACGAACAGCGCCTGAGAGAACTGCGCGCAATCTTCCGCGAGCAGATCGAGGCGCTCCAGGAAGGTGGCGTGGACCTGCTGATCCTGGAGACCTTTTCGAGCCTGGCCGAGCTGCGCCAGGCCGTCCTGGCCGCGCAGGAGGTCGGCGGACTGCCTATCATCGCCCAGATGAGCTTCTACGAAGACGGCCATACGCTGGCCGGACAATCCGCCTCACGTGTGGCGGCAGTGCTCAATGATCTCGGCGTCGATGTGATGGGTGCAAACTGCTGTGTCGGCCCGGCAGCCACGCTGGAGGCACTACAGGAGATGATCGCCGCACAGCAGCAGGCCGAAACCAGCAGGCCGATGCTGTTCTCGGCACAGCCGAACGCCGGCCTGCCACGCCGCATTGACAATCGCTTTTTCTACGTCTCTACCCCCGACTACTTCTCCGACTATGCCCTACGCTTTGCCGCGACCGGCGTGCGACTGATCGGTGGCTGCTGCGGCACTACACCGCGCCACATCGCTGCCATGCGCAAAGCACTCGATGAGCACTACGGCAACTCCGAGTCTACCAATCTCACCACCAGCCCCGCGCCACAGGTAAAAACTCAGAAAACTCCTAATGGCAGGGTGACGGCTAGTAACCTCATCGAGGAAGAGGTGCTGCTGCCACGACAGGGGACGAAAACGCGCCTGCAAGAGAAGCTGGAATCCGGCGAATTCGTCATCAGCGCCGAACTTGATCCCCCCAAGGGCCTTAACCCGAAAAAACTTCTGGAAGGCGCCGCCTTCTTACAACAGGCAGGCGTTGATTGCATCAATATCGCCGATAGCCCGATGGCGCGTGTACGCATGAGCTGCATCGCGCTGGCTCGCCTGATCCAGGACCACCTGGGGATGGAGACGATCATTCACTTCACCACGCGCGACCGCAATTTGATGGCCCTGCAATCCGAGTTGCTCGGCGCGCACGCCCTCGGCATCCGCAATATTCTCGCGCTGACTGGCGACCCGGTGCGCGCGGGCGATTACCCGAATATGACCGGCGTATGGGACGTTGATTCGATAGGGCTGATCCAGATTATCCGCAGTATGAACGAAGGACGTGACGCGGCAGGCTCATCTATCGGCGCGCAGGCAGCTTTCCATATCGGCTGCGCGCTAAATCTGAATATGACCGATGAGGAGACGGAGCGTGAGATCGAGAAGTACCAGCGTAAACTTGCAGCAGGCGCTCATTTTATCATGACACAACCGATCTATGAAATTACGCCACTTGCACGTTTTTTGCAGCGAGTGGGGAAACCGCCTGTGCCGATGCTGGTCGGCTGCACACCGCTGCACAGTTCACGGCACGCCGAATACTTGCATAACGAGGTGCCGGGCATCGTTATCCCCGATGAGGTGCGAGCACGCATGAAAGCTGCCGGTGAACATGGACAGGAAGAAGGACTGAAGTTGGCACAGGAAATGCTGGCTCAGACACGCGACATGGTCCAGGGCGTCTATCTCATCCCTTCCTACCGGCGCTACGATGTGATAGCCGAATTAACGCGCATGCTGCGCGCCGGCAGCGCCAGAAGTGTCACCGGCACATCTTGAAACGCTCTCCTCTGCTCCCAGGCCATATCTTAAAAGGCAGAGCTTTCATGCCGTCCCGTTCAGAGGACGGGATGCATTGCTCAACCAGCCCTTTTCAAAGGCGCGGGCAACAACGGCGGCATAGATTACTCCCCGGATACCCGTCCTGCGATACTTCTCCAGACAGCCTGAGAGGACCCGCAGACCAGCATCCCGTAGTTCTTGCTGCCCACTATATGCAGCCATGCGCAGCAAACATTCAGCAGCAATAGCATTTTCAACCAGCGGCTGCTCACGCCACAGCAGCCGTCCAATAGAAGCGGCATCCAGCGAGTAATCATAGAAAAGCCCGTTGGAACAATCCTGCAATTCCCGGCAGAGATAGTGCATCAGATCAATTGCCAGATCAAGATAGCGCCCGTTCGCCTGCATGTCATACGCATCGAGCAACGCGCGCATCAGCCACACCTGATCAGCTAACTGGCCGGGGAGAGCAGCATAGCCGTTCATCCGATAATGGCAGACACCTCCATCTGGATGCCACATGTGCGTGCAGAGATACTCCAATGCCCGCAACGCCATTGTAGAGAGCGCCGGCTGTTGCAGCACCTGCGCCGCGAGCAGGTAGGCAGAGATCGCACGAGCATTCCAGCAGGTGTAGACTGCCGTATCAACACAGGGAGCCTGCCGCGACATCCGCGAGTAGGGACCGGGTTCGTAGTATTCCTCATCAGCACTCTGGCTGCCGCTAAAAATGCCGGCATCCGCCTGCCAGAGTGCCGTATTCAGATAAAACAGCAGTTGCTTTGCCTGCTCGTACCAGCGTTGATCCTGCGTCGCCTGCGCAGCCAGCACAAGCACACGCAGCAGAGCAACATTCTCTTCGAGCATTTTTTCGGTGTGAGGCGTGCTCCAATCACTGGCGGCGGAATAACGGAAGAAGCCTCCTCCCTCATGGTCCCATAACCCCCCATCATGCATTTGCTGAAGCGAATAGCAGACCATCTCCAACATATCGGGCTGCCCTTGATTGGCAAGCATGAGCAGCAACTCCAGCGCCTCTGGATGCGGAAATTTCAGATGCGGGTGAATGAGGAAGCCGCCATTCTCAGCATCGTATAATTCACGCAGCACATTGCCAGCTTCAGCCGGCAGGCGCTCCAGCAGGTTCAGCACCTTCTCCTTTTCAGCGCACGACGACCACTGCTGGCGGGCAGGCGATTCACCGGCGAGCGGGCAGGTAAGACGCTGGTAACGACTGTCCTGCAAGCTGCGCACCTGTTCAGCAATCTCCTGGCGATGTTCACTATAGTAGCGGCGCACATGCCCCAGATAATACAGCATTTGTTGAGGCGGCACATACACCCCTCCCCACAGAATTTCACCTTCAGGCGAGAGTATCACAACGCTCGGCCAGCCATTCTGGTTGTAGCGCAGGTTCACATCGGGACGCAGATCGCTGTCAACACGCACTGGAATATAATCTCTGTTTAAAATCGTTATAATGGTAGGTTCCGAAAGCGTCGTCTCATCCATGATATGACACCACTGACACCAGGAAGAGGAGATTACTAGAAAAACAGGCTTATCCATACGGATAGCCTCTTGAAACGCACTTTCGCCCCAGGGGCGCCAGTGAATGCTGTGAGCCTGGTTCGGGCGAGGGGAAAAACGAAAGACGTCAGGACGGGGAGCCATTGACCACAAACGACCAGCGACAACCTTGCCGCTCATGCTGATCCTCCTTCGCAGCAGCCTGTTTTATGTGAGGGACACGTTAAGCACCGGCGGAAGTCTATGCGCTAAAACTGATTATCTATACAAAGTATACCATGAACACAGGTCTTTTTGTAGTAGAACTCACTGAAGATTAATTCAAAACGTACCTGTACAGAGGAGACTCATTCCCGTGTTGCTGCCCTTGCAAAGGCGCGTGGCTCATAGTATACTTGAACAGTTCATTACACATATCCACCGCGCGCGGGTGAATCCTGTCGCCCGGTCAGGAGGGGGACACGCGACAGATCATTCAACGCGAAACGTAGGTGGAAGGAAATAGAAAAATTCAAGCTAGAAAAGATTGTTAGTTACAAGAGGAGGTTCAGCTTATTAACAGGGATTTTCGGGGGAACGACCGTACGCGTGAAACACGGGTGAATGAGCGTATTCGCGCACGCGAGATCCGTCTGATCGACGAGAACGGGGAAATGTTGGGAGTGATGCCGCCGGTGCGCGCACTAGACATCGCCCGTGAGCGAGAGCTTGACCTGGTAGAAGTCTCACCAAATGCCGTGCCGCCTGTCTGCAAGTTGATGGACTATGGCCGGTATAAGTACGAGCAGGCCAAGAAAGAAAACGAGGCACGCAAACATCAGAAAACCATCACACTCAAAGAAATTCGTTTGCGTCCACGCACAGATGAGCATGACGTAGAAGTCAAAACACGCAAGATCCAGGAATTTCTGGCCGGGGGTGATAAAGTGCGAGTGAGTGTGCAGTTTCGTGGACCCGATATGCGCCACCCGGAAATCGGGCGCAAGCTGCTGGATGGCATTGCCGAAAGTTTAAAAGGTATTGCGACCATCGAACGCTCGCCTGTCATGGAAGGCCGATTGATGTCAATGATCGTCTCCCGTGCGCCTGGATGGGAACCTCCCAGAAAACAGGCTGCTCCTGCTTCTGGGAAAGAGGCTTCAAGCCCGTCCGCGACCAGCACCACCCCTCAGAATCAGAATCAGAACAGGAATGCAGCCGAACCTGCACAAAAATAGCAACTCATGCTCTGCCGGTCCCCCGGCACTCGCCAGGGCATGCCTGACTCTCTTCCCCAGCATAGCCGGTACCGCCACAGCGAGGTCTCAAGACAGCAGAGCATGATAATAAGCCACACAGCCCGGAAGATCGCTTGTGACGATGCTTCCGGGCCATCGTTCTCTAACGAGAGACCCCTCCTTGAAGAAGCGGTAGAGCGCGCATAGCCAACCAATGCAAAGCTGCGTCTCATTTGACTTTTATCGTCCGGCCTACTAAGATACTTCTGAACAGTTGTCACTAAAATACACATGCACTCCGCAGGTGTACCTACAGGGAGGCTCTCGGTGAGTAGATATGATGATCCGCGCTGGTATGAAGACCCACAGGAGGCAAATACACACACAAATCAAAATCCTCCGTCTCCAAATTTTCCAGCTTCCGACGATTTTTCTCAATCACCTTCCTTCTTTCTGCCAGAAAGCGATGCAACACCGGCATACTATTACACCCCCCACACTTCTTCTCCAGCCACCCATAAACCGGCAGCACGCTTGCCTCGCGTTCTGGGACGGTTTGTCGCCACACTGGCGTTGATAGGCGTCGCTTTTATCGCGGGCTGGTTCGGCCACCAGTTCTTCGGTACCTCTTTCGACCAGAGCAATCAGTCGCGCTCCTACTCCCAGTTGATCCAGGAGGCATGGAACACCATCGATCAGAACTACGTGGATCGTCAGCAAGTAGACTACAAGAAAATGGCCTATTCCGCAATTGATGCAATGGTGAAATCACTGAACGACACCGGCCACACACGCTTTCTCACACCCGAACAAGCACGGGCAGAACAGCAACAGTTGAGCGGCAAATTTACCGGCATCGGCATCTATCTCCACCAGGAGAAAACGACTAACCGGCTCATCATCACCGCCCCCATCCCAGGCTCTCCTGCCGAGAAGGCCGGCGTGAAGCCCGGCGACGTGCTGATCGCCGTCAACGGCGTCAGCGTGGTAGGCAAGGATGTGCAAGGCGCGAGCAACCTTATCCAGGGCAAGGAAGGTACATCTGTCACCATCACCGTCCAGCGTGCAGGTGTAGCACAGCCGCTTACTTTCAAGATCACACGCGCCGTCATCCAGGTTCCCAATGTGATCATGCACTATATCGCCGAGAATCATATCGTCCATATTCAAGTTGTTCAATTCGCCGATGGCGTTTCCAATCAGTTGAAAGATGCCATCACACAGGCAAAGAGCAGGGGCGCTACCGCCATTATCCTGGACCTGCGCGATAACCCCGGCGGCTATCTGACCGAGGCCATCAATACTACCAGTCTTTTTCTGCAAAAGGGCAATGTGCTGCTGGAGCAGGACAGCAAAGGCAGGCGCACACCGGTAGCGGTCAGTGGCAATCCACTCGACGCAAAAATTCCGGTGGTAGTGCTGGTCAACGGCAATTCCGCAAGCGCGGCTGAGATTGTGTCAGGCGCGCTTAAAGATAATAAACGGGCAACCTTGATCGGAGAAAAAACTTTCGGAACGGGAACGGTGCTGCAACACTTCACGCTTGCCGACCACTCGGCCATCCTGCTCGGCACTCAGGAATGGCTGACGCCCAACGGGCAATTCATTCGTGACCGGGGCATCATGCCCGATATCGAAGTGAAAATGGGACCTGATAATGCAGTGCTCTCCCCCACTCAGGAGAACGCCAGCAATATGACCCTTCAGCAGATCCTGAGCAGCCGCGATCCACAGCTTATCAGAGCCATCCAGTACCTGAACGGGCAGAAGTAGAGAAGCCTCAACTGACCACACAGGCGGCCTGGTGAGCCTGGTAATACTTGCTGGTAGGAGCATGGCCGAGTAGTGGCGCAATAAACGCCGTCGCTGCTACCACCTTCGTGAGATCGACGCCGGTATGAATGCCCATACCATGCAGCATGTAGAGCAGATCCTCAGTGGCAAGGTTGCCTGATGCTCCAGGCGCGTAGGGACAGCCTCCCAGGCCACCTGCCGAGGAGTCAACGATGTGTATGCCCATCTGCAAGGCCGCCAGCACGTTCGCCAGCGCCGTGCCGCGCGTATCGTGGAAATGCACGGCCAGCCGCGCGATGGGAATTTTTCCCTCGTCGAGCAACAGAGCGAGCATATCTCCAACTTGCCTGGGCGTCGCTACGCCAATGGTATCACCAAGCGAAATTTCTGCGACGCCCATTTCCAGCAACTCCAGGGCAACAGCCAGCACGCGCCGGGGATCAACCGCGCCCTCATAGGGACAGCCAAACACTGTTGAGATATAGCCGCGCACAGCAATCCCCTCCCGCCGGGCAAGGGCCACCAGCGGGCGGAAGCTGGCGAGACTCTCCGCGATGGTCGAGTTGATATTGTGGCGCGTGAAGCTCTCACTGGCAGCAGTAAAGACGGCGATGGAGCGCACACCGGCCGCCAGCGCGCGCTCCATCCCCTTCATATTCGGCACCAGCACGGGATACTCCGTCGCGGGGAGACGCTGCAATCCCGCCATCACTTCGGCGGCATCGCGTAACTGTGGAATGGCCTTCGGGCTGACGAACGACGTCGCCTCGACAACCGGCAATCCGGCCTCCGCCAGCATCTGGATAAAACGGATCTTCTGCTCCGTCGGGATCTGCACTTTTTCATTTTGCAGGCCATCGCGCGGACCTACCTCAACCACTCGCACCGCCTGCGGCACAGCAGCAAACACTGACATCACATCTCATGCTCCTCTGTACTCATAGCGCGAAGACGACTCTGAACGCTGACTCTCCTGCTTCTGCTCCTGCTGGTGATTTCTGTCACGCTCACGGGGCGCTGGGAGCATAAGAATGTCACCCTTCTCTGCTTGCGCCTGCTCGCTTTCTCCGGGAGTGCGTACAACCTGAATCTTGGTGATGCGACGGCCACGAGTCGCCAGCACGGTAAACGTCAGATCTTCATGAGTGACGATATCGCCAGTATTGGGGATTTTATCAAGCTGAGCGTAGACGAAGCCACCCAGTGTCTCGTAGTCCTCATCTCCCAGGTGTGTATGCATCAGCTCGTTGAACTCGCCGATATTGATTTTTGCATCAAAGATGTACTCGTTCTCATTTATTTGCTCAACCAGGTTCTCCTCACGGTCATATTCATCTTTGATGTCGCCGACAATCTCTTCGACGAGGTCTTCGATAGTCACCAGACCGGCGACCGAGCCATACTCGTCCACAACAATGACCATGTGCGTGCGATTCTGCCGGATCTCGCGTAGCAGATCATCGAGCTTTTTCGTCTCCGGCACAAAGTAGGCAGGGCGCACGAGATCACGGATCGGGAACGAGTGGTGTCCTTCTCGCAGTTGTTTGAGCATATCTTTGGTATACAGAATGCCGATGATCTCATCAATGCCGACATTCGCTTCGTAGACGGGAATGCGCGAGAAGCCGCCTTCCAGCGCCAGGTCCACCGCCTGTGTCACCGTTGCCTTGCTGGAAAGTGTAACCATATCAATACGCGGCACCATGACCTCGCGCACAGTCGTATCGGCAAAATCGAAGATGCTGTGAATCATCTCCGTTTCGGCCTCTTCCAGCACGCCTTCTTCCTCGCCGACAGTGACCAGCATGCGCAGCTCCTCCGCAGTCACGAACGGTCCGCGATGCCTGATCGGTCCCCCGATCACCTGAACGAAGAAGGATGTGATAGCGCTTAGCAGCCAGATCACGGGATGCAGCAACCAGGCGGCGGCACGTACCGGGCGGACCAGCGCATAGGCCCAGCGCAGCGGATTCTGCACGGCGGCGGTTTTAGGCGTGATCTCACAGAAGATCAGAACAATGAGCGAGATCAGGACTGTCGAGATCAGTTCGCCCCAGCTCTCTGAGAAGCGGAGCGCCAGCACGGTTGCCATGCTGGAAGCGACGATGACGGCCACACTGTTGATGACCAGAATCGTTGTCAGGAACGTGTTCGGCCTGCTGAGCAGGTTCTCGATCTCGATAGCGCGCTGATTGCCCTCCTCGACAAGGTTTTTCAGCTTGATGCGGCTGATTGAGGTCAGGGCGGTCTCAGCAGCGGAAGCGACGCCACAGAGGCAGAGGGCTACTAGCAAAATGACAAGCTGTAACCATGCCTCGGCGTCGAAGCGGGGGGGATGCGAAACAATGCCCGCGGCTATACTTAAAAGACTAGCCGGGCCAGGGTCATCCATACTGATTCATTACTCCTTCCGGTTGCTCTCCTGCGGAGAGTCCTCTGGAGATGGCAGGGAACGCAGGACGCGCGCCGGGACGCCAACAACCAGAGTATCGGGAGGGACATCTTTGTTCACGACGGCACCGGCACCCGTCATGGCATGTTCTCCCAATGTGACAGGCGGGACGAAAATGGTATCACAGCCAACAAATGCACCATCACCGATAGTTGTGCGATGCTTCTGTTTCGTCAGCCCGTCATAGTTTGAGGTGATCGTACCCGCACCTATGTTGACGCGCTCACCCACAGAGGCATCGCCAATGTAGCTGAAATGATGCATGGCTGTTCCCGCGCCGATATACGAGTTCTTGACCTCGCCAAAGTTCCCCATATGAACATCACGTGCCAGGTATGCGCCGGGGCGACAATGGCTGAACGGCCCAACAGTGACGCCCTCTTCGAGCGTTGCTTGCTCTATTACCGACTGACGAATGGTACAACGATCACCAATAGTAGAATCCTCTATTGTCGTAGCAGGACCAATGCGGCACGCTGAGCCTATCACGGTTTTTCCGCTGATCATCGTGCCGGGCAGAATCACCGTGTCACCGCCGATCCGCACATCTTCGTCAATATAGGTGCTGTCTGGATCAACAATGGTCACTCCGGCATACATGTGGCGCTCCAGCACACGGCGGCGCAGGATGCGCTCCGCCTCTGCCAGTTGCACCCGATCATTGACACCGATGGTTTCATCGAGCGTCCCCTGTACGGTTGCAATCTTTTTTTCCTGCGCACTGGCCAGTGCAACCAGGTCGGTGAGATAATACTCACCGGCAGCACTGCGCGGCAGCGCCCGTAATGTGGGCCAGAGCCAGTCACGGTCAAAGCAGTAAACGCCGGAATTGATCTCTTTAATGCGCCTCTGCTCCTCACTGGCGTGCTTCACTTCGACGATCTCGCGCACCCGCCCCTCACGGTCGCGCACCACACGCCCGAAATCTGATGGCTGCTCTGTATATGCCGTCAGAAACGTCACGGCTGCCCGCTGCGCCTGGTGCGCGGCCAGCAGGCGCGCCAGCACCTCGCTCCTGATCAAGGGAGTATCGCCATAGCAGACCAGCACGGTATCAGGCAGCGGGTAGAGTGCATCAATCGCCGGTTGAGCTGCCAGCACGGCATGCCCGGTTCCCAGTTGCTCTTCCTGAAGAGCATAATGGCAGCGATCACCAAAAATCGCCGCCACCTGATCAGCTTCGTGACCCAGAACAACGACCGGGCGATGAGCGGCTATACGACCAGCAAGGGGAGCGAACGCAGGTGCTGCGGGAATGGCTTCAACAGAGCGTAACACATGACCTAAGAGCGGCACTCCTCCCAGCGGGTGAAGCACCTTCGGCAGAGCAGAGCGCATGCGCGTGCCTTTACCTGCCGCCAGCACTACGGCCACATACGTATTCATTACAAATTTTGACCTTTTTATCAGATGTTCTCTGGTTGACTCTTTCAGGGGAAATAACCAGAATAGATATGAGCAACGCCCATACCTGCGCGTAAAGAAGTGGCTCGGGCGCCTGGATTCGAACCAGGGAATGGCAGATCCAAAGTCTGCTGCCTTACCGCTTGGCCACGCCCGAAAATTAACCAGCCTACAGATCGCAGGCACAGTGCGATTATATCATGTCACCCGCGTTTTGACAAGATACTACCGCCAATAGCTCTAGCATCCAGGCGACGATCTCAAAAGAAAAAACTCGACCAGTAAAATTCTCTCCTGTTGTCGTTCAGCTAGTGGGTATCGAGACATATCAAGTCAGATATCACTCACACTGCAAAAAGGGAAAGGGAAAAGAAAAATGAACCTCAAATGGATCAAATCCGCATGGATAGGGCTGGCGGCAGTAGCAATCCTCGCACTGACCGCTGCGTGTAGCACATCTCAAACAGATACGTCTTCAGCACCGTTTAATGTCCCAACATCTGCGAACACGACCACAACAAATGCATCTAATACGACGAATCAGTCATCCAACACAACCAGCCAATCGTCCGGCACGACTAGTCAACCGGCCAACTCGCCACTGTATTCACCGTATGTCCTGGTGATTCCCGCCACTGGCACCTGTCACCAGGGTGGCATTCAGGTGCGATCAGGGAACTCCTTTACGGCGGAAGCCAATGGTCGATCTTATCCTGCACAAATTGATAACACCACGAAAAAAGTAACCTTCCCCACTCTTCCCAACAGCTTCGCCATTATCCATGTTCCTGCTCAGACCGATCTGAGCATAAAAGAATGTAACTCGACCGTCGATGTGAAAGGGGTCGGGGGACAGATGTACCTCAGTGGGAGCAACATCTTTGCCTCACAGGTTCGCCTGTTCGGTAAATCCCATCTGCATGTTGACAATGGCACCATCACCTTTGATGGTTCGCTTGACAAACACAGCAATAACCTTTTCGATGCGAACAACGGCACTATCGACGTTAAGCTGCCAAAAAGCGATCCTTTCCACATTGATGCCGTGACGAAAGCTGGCAACATCAACACCACGCTGGGAACGCCGGCAGCCTATGGTTCGTCTGGCAAGCAGCTCCATGTGAGTAGCCAGGCAACGACAGGAGCACAGTTGACAGTGAATCTGAACTCCGGTTCGATGAATTTCAATATCGTCTAAGCATACTACACAATGCCTGCGGAAAACGGGGATCACTCCGTTTTCCGCAGACAGGTCCGAACTGGCCTCTCTTCTGGCCGGTCCTGACAGAGCGACAGGAGTGACAGAATGGTGGAGCAACTCAGAAGCTCAGAAGCAGTCCTCTCAATAAAACGGCGAAAGTGCTGCGGAAAATGGGGGCCAGGGCGACCGCCAGGGTCGCCCTGGCCTATAACGGGTTTCCCGCAAGTATTTTGCCGGATCATCTAGCTTTTCAAACGCTCGCTCTGCTATACTATAAATGCATCCTTGCTCATGTGCCTGGAGCACTCACCTTTTCTCGCTGAGGAGAACAGACGATGGCCGGCAAACCTTCCACTCCTTCTAAGACTCAGGAAACAGCGCGTTCTTCGCAAACGGCACAGCAGGGTGGCTGGCGCGAACGGCTGCGGCATGTCTGGCAGGCAGTACGCCAGTTCCTCTGGGGCTTTTTCATGTTCGAGATGTTTCATGAGACACAGAAAGAAAAAGCCCGCTACAGCGATGCCGTGAACCTGGTTATCGCCGGCGAGCTACTGGGCCTGCCACTGATGAACTCGGTCATCACCCTGCGTCTGCTCCCCTATCTTCTGCCCGAACTGGCTGGCTGGAAGCAGCGCCAGCTCGCCGAAGAGGATATTATCGAAGAAGCACCGGAAATTCATTAACATTATCAACCGCGACTCAGGGAGAAGGAGAGAGAGAAAGATGCATCTCCTGCTCAATTGCACGCTTGAGTTCGCTGTAATCAGCGTCACCGGCGAGCACACGGCGTCCATTGATGACGAGAGCAAAATCCGTAGGGAGGTGATGGCGTAGCGAGAGCCACAGGCCACGCAGCGAGGCCGTACTGACCGCCAGGGGGATGACTGCCCCACCGTAATCGTGTAGCAGGCGGCGATAGAGTTCGGCAGCACGCCGGTTAGTTTCTACTACTTCCGATGGATAGTCGCGCATCTGATCAGCGGCCAGATCAATGCCGCAGACACCCATCGTATCAGTTGTACAGCAGTGCGCGCACATGCTGAACAGGGTAGGCAAAAGGCCCACCATCTCAACTTTGATTGGCTGACGCAATGTCTGAGTATTCATGGAGTCACTCCTTATGCTCTCAGATTACGTTATTCCCGCCTTAATTATACTCAGTTTTTTGTTCGTCACCTGGTATTTTCTGGGCATGTGGATGAACCGCCGGCGCGGCATTCGCCTGGCACGCGCTCTACGCGAAAGGTTGAGCGTCCTCAGCGCGGAAGATCTGGCTGGCCGCTGGGTGAACAGCTCTATTTTTCAATTCACTGCCCGGCGCGCCACTACACCTATCGGCAAACTGGCGGCCATTCTCGTCCTTGAAGCGCGCGAGTTGCCTTTGATCTGGCTGGTCAGCCTGCTACGTGGCCGGCGCGATCTGCTTGTCCTGCGTATGAACCTGCGCTCAACTCCTGCTGCCGGTCTGGAACTGGAAGCCTGTTCCGCTCGCACACGACCAGAGCGCGAGGCCAGGCGGCGCATCGCCGAAGGCGGGTGGGAGCAGACGAACATCGGTGAGTATCACGTCTATCACCGGTCCGGCGCTGCACACCTGGTCGAGACACTGAAACCGCTGCTGCACGAGTGGCAGCCCGGCCTGCGACGCCTCTCCATCAGCACAACATCACCGCATCTCCTGCTCAGCTTCTCGCCGGCTTCCGCCGCTCTGGAAACAGCAACGCAATTTCATGCCATACAGAAACTCGCTGCCGCCATCCTGGAGCGTCAGAGCGCAACCAGAAAGCAGGAAAAACGTTCTTGACCGGCAAGCAAATTAATGGCAGATCACACTGCCCAGCGCCTCCAGCAGCGCCTGGTGCTGTTGCTCCTGCTCCGGCCCGCTGAACTCCAGCGCCAGCGTGCGCCGGGTAGCATCACAATAGAACACGACTTCGAGCAGATCTCCCTGGCTGCGGTTGAACCAGCTCTGCTTACGCGGGCGCAGGCGATAATACGCCCGGTGCCGGTTGATGGCTAGCTGAGTGGCAGCAGGATCACCGGCACGCTCACTATCCCGGCAGGCATCCAGCCAGCGTCTGACTTCTCCCTGACCGACGCGCAGGGCCAGTTCGACCTTTCCACCCGGCTGTCCGCTGTGCAGCAGATAGCTGGCACGGCCATTCGTCACCCAGCGAACGTCCCCGATCTGGATGCTGTTATCGACTTCGGCAGGATGCAGGCCGGTAAAAAGTTGCCACCCCTCCGGCAGATTCAGGAGCAGAAAATTGCTTGATCCAAGCACATAGTTTCCTGCTGCTACCACGTGCAGGCTCATAGCTCGCTCCAGTAGGACGGCTCATAGCTGAACAGATCGGCGGTCGCCTTCTGAATCATCCTCAGTCCGGCTATCTCGTCATCATACAGCGGGATGAAGCCGCGCACCAGTTCGCCCAGATCGTCCTTAATGATCTTCATATACCCCAGTTGTTCCTGGTACTTGTTCTGCAAGTAGGACTCGTCGGGATGCCCGCTGACGATCTCCGGCGGCAGCACCTGGTTGACCAGCACACCCCCCACCGGGATCGAATACTCACTCACCATGCCGATAAACCGCTTGACAACCGAGATCGGCAGCGCCAGCGGTAGCGTGACGAAGAAGAAGGCCGTCTGCTCCGGGTCAACCAGCAGATCTTTGACTTGCAAAAAACGCTCATTCATGCCGATGAGGTCGGCCATCAGCGGATCTTTTTTGACCTCCTCCATCATTCGTTCTTTGCGGAAGGAGAGCTGCACACGCAGTGAAAGCGCCTGTTTGCGACTCTCAATCATGCGGCCAAGCCAGAGGCCATAGATTTTGCTGAGGCCGATCAGTCTAACGGCATTGGCGACGGCTGCCGTGTCAAAGACGATGACGTCGTAGTTGCCGCGCTCGCCCAGCATAATATCCATCATCTTATCAAACATGGCGCTCTCTTCAAACGCCGGGTTGGTCACGGCAATATCGACAAAAGGTTTCGCATCGATAGGAATATCCGCCCACTTCAGGAATTCGCGCACCCGCCGCCCGATACTGTCGCGGTAGCGCGCCACGACCTCCTGTGTCTCAACCTCTACCGCAAAGAGGTTGGCAACATCCTTCACAGGCAGGAGCGCACCACCGGAGAGCGACTGTCCAAAGACACTGCTGAGCGAATGCACCGGATTCAACGACGCCAGTAGCGTCCGCTTCCCCTGTCCGGCATACTGGATGGCGATTCCCGCCGCAGAGACGGTTTTGCCCACGCCGCCTTTGCCACCCGTAAAGATAAAGCGCAGTTCTGGTTTTTCCTTCAACCACTGCAAGAGTGTCTGCATCCTGGTTACTCACCTTTCACTTCTCACTCGCCCATCAGACAGCGGGCAGCCTCTTGAATCATCTCTAACCCTTTGGGTTCGCGCGGGAACATCGGCACGGTCGCCACAACTGTATCGCCGAACTCTTTATGTATTTGCTGTACATATTGCTGCTGCATCTCGATGCGCTTGCGTGTGAAATCGCTCAGCCCTGGCGCATCCAGCATTTCCACCGGGTAGACCTGGTTGACTACCAGGCCGGAAAGCGTGATGCCCAGGTCCTTAAACATCTGGAGCGCCCGCTCGGTATCCAGAATCGCCATGCGTTCAGGGATCAACACCATGAAGAAGGCGGTGCGCCGGCGGTCGGTGATCATATCAGTGAAGGTCTTGATCTTCGTCTGGATGCCGGTCAGTTCTCTGAGTACCAGATCTTCTGTGGCTTTTGCCCCTTTTAGCGAGGCAGCCACTGCCTCATATTCGGCGACTTTGGTGCGCGTCTCGATGATCTTATCAACCCAGCGCGAGAGAATATCAGCCATCGCCACCATGCGCACGCCATGCCCGAAAGGTGGCATATCGAAGACATAGAGGCTGAAGTCGTGCCGCGCGACCAGCTCGGCCATTGCGTCGTAGGTTGCCGACTCATACATCGCCGGTTCGGCAGAGGTCGAATCGATATACTCTTCAATCTCTTTGGGTACAGCGTCCAGCCCGTACATGTCCATGATCTTCTTCTTGACCTCTGCCTGGTAGTCGGCCACGCGCCGGTCGGCATCAATCTCCACCACGTGGAGCCTGGGCAAAAGCTCGACCACTCCTTTGCCATAAAAGTCGTGCTCGAAAATATCTGAGAGCGACGCCTGAGGATCGGTACTGAAGCAGAGGGTCGGCTTCCCCTCGTTCACCGCCATGTGGTATGACAGGCTAGCGCTGGACGTCGTTTTGCCCAGGCCGCCTTTGCCGGCAAAAATGACAATCTCCGGCATCCCATGCTGCCGGAAAAACCTGTTCAGTCCCCCGGCTCTGATCAACTCGGCCATGATATTCTCCTGACCTCTCCTTTCTCTCCGCTTTAGTAGATCGCATCCGTGAAATCGCGCTCACGGAACACCCGCTGCTTCCAGGTCTCCACATTCGGAACGGCATAAGGCAGGAGTTGCAGGGAGTAATACGGCGGCAGCACCGGGATACCGAGCATATCTCCCAGCGTGATGAACATAAAGAGATGCTCCATATACATGCGGGTGCGCAGTGTGGCCGTAACCTGGCCGTGCGAGGCCATACCATAGAGCACACCTTTGAGCATCTCGCGCAGTCCTCCTTTGCGCGGTGCTTGCTTCGCCTCTACTGGCTGCTCTTGATCGTGATGATTTTTCTCTTCTGACATTGCGATTGCTCTCCTCTGAGACATGCGGGCTGGCAGCCTGCCAGCCCCGCATATATTGAACGCACTACGAGTATCCGTCTGAACGTAGCACACCATCAGTCGCCGGCGCCGGGAGCCTGCTGCACTCCGGCAGGAGCTTCAGGCGCTGCCGGACGCGAGCGCAGATACGACTGCAAGACGAGCCAGGCCATGCGCAGGCCAAGCACGAACAGCACAATCCCTACGACGAAGAAGATGCCGTTGAACACCAGATTTTCCGTCACAGCTTCTGGACTCATCTTTTCAAGCGATGGCGCACTCAACGGCGTGCCGGGTGTGGTCGAGAACAGCGGCTTGCCCACTAACACCGCATTCAGGAAGTAGTAAGCCTCAAAGCCGATAGCCGCGAGCGTGGTGATCGTCATGAAGATAGCTGGAATGAGGGTGAAGAGGCTGGGCGCGCGCGTGCGCACCAGGTGAATGCTGATCAGCCAGAGCGCCAGCGCCGCCATCAACTGGTTGGCGCCGCCAAAGTACAGCCAGAGATTCCACCAGCTCCCCGTCACAGCAAAGGCAAACGGAATAAGCAGGCCCACAAAGGTAGCGACATGCTTCTGACCGAAGACGCGCAATGCTCCTTCACCGACGATTTCCGCCGAGACTAGTCGCCAGAAGCGCGTGACCAGCGCCTGCACGGTGATGGCAAAGAGGATGAGCGCAAGGCCAAAGTAGACCTGCAAAAAGCTTGCAGATCCGGCGCCACCGAGGAACGGGCTGGTCAGGCTCACCGCCCCGCTTACCCAGGCACCCACATTACCCAGGCTGCTCGCCTTCGCTACCACTACATACGCTGCCAGCGAGGCCAGCGCCAGCAGTCCTTCGGAGAGCATGGCCCCGGCGCCAATGGGGTAGGCATCGGTCTCGACATCAAGTTGCTTGGATGTACTGGAGCTGCTCACCAGGCTGTGCCAGCCGGAGATAGCTCCGCAGGCAATGGCGACGAAGAGAATCGGCCAGATAGGACCAAGATTGTTAGCATACCAGCTCACCACCGCCGGCTGGTGAATGGTGATGCCCGTTAGCGGGGAGACCAGCGCACCAATCAGGATCAGGATGACCGCCAGGAAGGTCGGGAAGAAGGAAACAAAGTTGATTGGCTGGATAAACGTGGGCAGCGGCAGTACAGAGCCGAGGTAGAGCACAATGCAGCAGATCAGCGCCCAGAACGGGATCGACCAGCCACCAAGCGCAGTATTGAAGCTGGCCGGAACTTGCAGGAAGTTGCCGGCTACAATGCTGAGCACCAGCAGAGCCAGCGCGATCACCGTGACCAGGCCAATGTTCATCTTCACCCGGTAGAGCAACTGACCCACAACGATGCCTGTGATCAACACGCCCAGCGTGGCCACCGGCGTGCCGGGGAAGATCTTCCAGAACAGCGCGATCAGGAAGATAAAAGTGGCTGAGATAATCAGGAGATACACCAGGATAAAACCGAGCAGCGTGTTGCGCCCACCGGCCCCGGTGAACTCGTAGCTGATTGGCCCGAACGAGCGCCCCTGGTTACGGATCGAGACCATGATCGCGCCGTAATCCTGGAGCCAGCCAATGAAAAAGTTACCAAGTACGATCCAGATGAGGGCAGGTAGCCAGCCAAACTGAATGGCAATAAAGGGACCAAGCACCGGGCCGAGCGCAGCAACACTCTTGAACTGATAGCCCCAGAGCACATACTTGCTGACAGGAAAGTATTCCACCCCGTCAGCGTACATGTGGGCCGGCGTGGTACGACTGCGATCAGGCTTCCAGACCGCCCGGTCATACCATCTACCATAGACGCGGTACGCAATAAAATAACAGATCAGCGCCAGCAGGACAAACCAGAAAGGTGACGACATGTTACATTCCTCCTACGGTTCTATGGAACATCTTTGTACCTGCACCGCACACACGGACCTTGCAGGATACCGTCGTCGTCCACCCACCCGAACACATCAGCTCCCCATCGTCTCATACTCTCCACTGCTTCAGTGCAGCACCCCATTCTCTGGAAAAGGAGTAAAGGCCCGTTTGTTTTTGCCCTTCTCTTGCTGGTGTTGCAGTGGTGAGCACGAACATGAGGGAGAAAGAAATAGCTAAAGTGTAAAGCCCACACCTACCGGACAGAGCAGGCAAAATAACCTATCTCACTTTAAGCATACCATACAGAAAGCTTCTCTACAAGAGGCGCCGCTCTATCCCGTCAGGGCCACCTACTCCAACAAATTCCGAAAGGGGGTTGTGAGAGCAGAAAAAGAAGAGGATACTTTCTTCCAGATGAAAACACGAAGAAAGGAAACCTCCCATGACCAATGATAGCGTATCCCAACAAGCACCAGCGTGGCCCAGGCCCAATGAGAAGCAACTCCTCCAGGTCTTTGAACAAAGTTGTCAAGACCTGTGTAGTCCAGCCAAAAAGCGTGCGGGCCGGCCTGCCACAGTCAATTGGAGCCACCTGTGCCTGGCGATCATGCTCTGCTTTCTGCGTGGCTGGAACGCGCAATTGGAGGTATGGCGGCTGATTGGCTCGGAACGCCTGGGCAGCTTTGCCCCGGTGAAAGTGAGTGATCAGGCGATTTACAACCGCATTGAGCGAGCAGCAATGCCGCTGCAATGGCTCTTTGACCACGTGAGCGCCTGGCTGCGGAGGCGTCTGGCTCCCTGGGAGGATCGTCACCTCGCCCCATGGGCCACTGCGGTCTACGCCGCTGATGCCAGCACGCTTGATCGCCTGTCGCGCTTTCTGCCCTGGTTGCGCATGCTGGCGCAGGGAGATGCGCGCCTCCTCGCGGGCCAAATCAGTGCCTTGTTTGATGTGCGCCTGCAACAATGGGTGCGTGTCGATTACTGGCCAAACGCTCTCGATCACTGCAAGACGCATGTTCAGATACTGGTGGAACGCGTGCAAGCGGGCACCTTGTTGCTCTTTGATCGTGGCTATTTCAGCTTTGCTTTCTTTGATCAGCTTTCCAGCCGAGGGATCTGGTGGATCAGCCGGTACGCCCACCAGGCGAGCTATCAGGTGTCTCACATCTGTTATCAAGCTGATGGAGTGCTCGATGCGATCATTTACTTGGGAGCCGATCAGAACAACCAGGCCCGTTATCCTGTGCGCCTGGTCCAATTCTGGCTCCATGGCCAGCATTATCGCTATCTGACCAATGTGCTTGACCCTCATCTGTTGCCGCTCTCAGACATCGTCAAATTATATGCGCGCAGATGGGATATCGAACTGGCCTTCCGAGCGATCAAAGATCATCTCAACCTGCATCACTTGTGGAGCGCGAAAGGGGCGGTCGTGCAAGTCCAACTGTGGTGCTGTCTGATTCTGGCTCAGGTGTACCATGCTCTCCAGGTGGAGATTGCCGGCCAGGCAGGCGTGGAGGTCTTTGAGGTCTCCCTTGATTTGCTGGTACGCCTGACTCCTGGCTGGCTCTCGCGTGGACTGACTCCCTTGGAATACGCCGTGCGCTTTGGACGCGAACTCGGTCTGATTCGTCCCTCGACTCGCCATCGCATCGAGGTCCCTTGGATCGATCCCTCCTGGGTCGTCCCTCCGCCTCCCGAGGCGATGCAACCTCGGGAGATGGTCCGCTATCGTTCCCAGACCAAAGGCACTGGGGCCAAGAGAACATTTGGCCTCGTCAGACTTAAAGCTGGCAAACTCTATTTGTTGGAGTAGGTGCGTCAGGGCATTTAGCACACTCGATATATCACAACAGAGTCGCGCTCAACTACTCGCCTCTGCGGCAGTGGCCGCCAGCAGTTTCGTTTTCAGACAATCGAAGAATTGCCCCGTGAGCTTCTCGGCTGTGCTGCTCATGAGGCGCGCTCCGACACTGGCAAGAGTACCGCTCACCACAACAGACGCGCTCCAGTCCATGCGTGTCTGCTCTGCCCCCTCCGCAATAAGATTCATATTTCCTTCCATTTCGACTGCACTCCCTGGAGCTTTTCCTCGTGCCTTCACTATCATATGATCCGGCTCATGCATCTGCGGGCGCGTCACATCCAGCGTAAACTTTGCCTTGACAGGTCCTACCCCCACTGCAATAACCGCCTTCCAGCGCTCCGGCTCCAGCTCTTGCAGGCTTTGAAAACCGGGCGCACAGGTCGCCACTTTATTCACATCCAGTAGATACGCCCATACTTTCTCAATGGAAACCGCAATAGTCTGAGATCCTGAAAATTCCATGAAGCTTTTCACCTTTCGTTCCGTACAAGATACTCCTGTGGATTGCGCTCAAATAAGCGTTTACATGCCGGGCAGCAGAAATAGAACTCGCTGCCATCATAAGTAACATGATGCCGCGCACCGGCTATTTCGACCGTCATGCCACACACAGGATCAACAGCAGTTTCATGAATCGTCTGAGCAGTGGAGTGCTGTTCTTCAACAGCGGTATGCTCATTGGACACCGCCGTTACAGGAGTTGCAGGGAGTTGCCTACGTTGTCTGCGTATCTGCACCAGCTCGGCCAGGATGCTCGCCGCGATCTCCTCCGGGGTGAGCGCACCGATATCCAGACCTGCCGGCGCGCGTAGGCGCGCAATCTGCTGCTCCTCCAGACCGGACTCGCGCAAGTAAGCACGACATGCCTCGGCGCGGCGCCGGCTCCCCACCATGCCCACATATGCCGCCGGACTCCGCAGCGCCTGCTCAAGCACATCCTCGTCATATTCTCCATGCGTTGCCACGATAATCGCTGTACGCTGATCCACCGGCACTTTTTGCAAATCGGCCTGATTCAGGTGAACAACCGCAAAATCAAGAACAGAGGCGAGCCGGTCCAGGGCGGTCCCCACAGGCGAATCGCCGACAAGCACGAGTAGAGGTTGCGGCAAGTGCGGCTCCATATAGATCTCCAGCGCCCCCCCGCTGGCACAGGTCATGGGAAAGGCGCGCACTTCACGATGTGCGTCTACGTCTTCACTGCCGGGGATACCAAGACGCAGCAGGTAGGGATTATCGCCTTCTTGCAGCGCACGCAGCGCCTCACGCACCACAACGGGCTGTGTGCAACTCCCGCCAACCCATCCGGTTACTCGTCCATCAGCCTCGACAACGGCCCTGGCCCCCGGTTTCGCAGACGCAGGACGCAGGCATCTTACGACTATTGCAACAACAAACGGTTTTCCGGCCTGCATCAGCCGGTACTCAAGCTCTAGCAGTGAACGCATATCAGGCATAGTAGCCTCCACACAGAGCCGCCGGGCGATGTGCATTCTCCTCTGAGGCAGTCACATCGCCCAGAAGCTCTGAGAGATCGTCAGGTCCGTCCGGGTCTGTCCGAGTCAATCTGAGTTAGTTCGCAGCCCGGCGTCAGTCCACAGTCAGACCTTTTTCTTTCAGAACGTTCCACACTTTCCAGGGGGTCAGCGGCATGTCGATGTGGCGCACTCCCACATGTGCCAGCGCATCAACAACGGCGTTGACTATTGCCTGTGGCGCGCCTACTGTCGGTGATTCGCCAACGCCTTTTGCGCCTATCGGATGGTGTGGTGAGGGCGTGACTGTCCTGTCGGTCTCCCAGCGCGGCGTTTCCATCGCGGTCGGGATCAGGTAATCCTGGAAGTTGCCGCCCAGGATATTGCCATCCTCGTCATACGCCAGCTCTTCGTACATCGCCGGAGCCAGCCCCTGCGTCAATCCGCCGTGTACCTGCCCCTCAACCACCATTGGATTGATGACCGTGCCACAGTCATCGACGGCGACAAAGCGCCGAATATGCACCATCCCCGTCCCACGATCAATATCGACGACGCAGATGTAGGCTCCGAAAGGATAGGTGAGATTGGGCGGATCGTAGTAATCGACCGCCTCCAGGCCCGGCTCCAGGAACGGGGGACAATTGGTATAGGCGGCAAACGCCAGCTCCTGAATGGTTTTGCCCCGGCCGGGTGCGCCTTTGACGAAGAAACGTCCCGGCTCCCATTCCAGATCTTCCTCACTCACTTCCAGCAGATAGGCTGCGATCTTCCTGGCTTTGTCGCGTACCTTGCGCGCAGCCAGTGCCGTTGCCGCGCCCGCGACCGGTGTACTGCGGCTGGCATACGTCCCCAGACCGTAGGGCGCGGTATCGGTATCGCCGTGCTCTACATCAACGTCATCCGGCGATAGTCCCAGTTCCGCCGCGATGATCTGGGCAAAGGTCGTTTCATGTCCCTGACCTTGCGTCTGCGCGCCGATCCGCGCCAGTACCTTGCCGGTGGGATGCACACGCACTTCGCAGCTATCAAACATCTGGATGCCGGCAATGTCGAAGTGTTTGCCGGGTCCGGCTCCGACGATTTCGGTAAAGGTCGAGATGCCTATGCCCATCAGTTCGCCGCGCGCACGCTTCTCTGCCTGCTCCTTGCGCAATTCATCATAGCCAATTTTCTCCATCGCCAGGCGCAATGAGCCTTCGTAGTTGCCGCTGTCATAGGTCCAGTTCAACGCCGAACGATAAGGAAACTGCTCCGGCCTGATGAAGTTTTGCAGGCGTAGCTGCGCCGGGTCTTTGCCCAGGTCGTGCGCCAGCGTATCCATCATGCGCTCTATCAGATATGAGGCTTCTGTGACGCGGAAGGAGCAGCGGTAGGCGATTCCGCCAGGCGCCTTATTGGTATGCACAGCGTCCACATCGACAAAGGCATGCTTGAAGTCGTACGATCCCGTGCAGATGTGGAAGAGACCGGCAGGAAACTTTGTCGGCTGCGCCGCAGCATCAAAGGCGCCATGATCTGCCAGCGTATGCACGCGCAGCGCATGCACTGTGCCATTTTTGTCAGCCGCGATCTCGGCATGAATGTGATAGTCACGGGCAAAACCTGTACTGCTCAGATTTTCTGAACGGTCCTCAATCCACTTGACGGGCTTACCGGTCTTGATCGCGGCAACTACCGCACAGACATAGCCCGGATAGATCGGCACTTTGTTGCCAAAACCGCCACCGACGTCGGGCGAGATAATGCGGATACGATGCTCCGGCAGGCCCGCTACCAGCGCGAACAGGGTGCGATGCGCGTGCGGCGCCTGCGAGGTCATCCAGACCGTCAGCTTTCCTGTCGCCGACTGATAGTGCGCGACGCAGCCGCAGGTCTCTATCGGCGCGGGATGAATGCGCGGCACATAGAGATCCTGCCTGATCACCACACCATTCTTCTCAGCTTCGGCAAAAGCAGCAGCGGTCGCCTCTGCCTCACCCGTTTCCCAGTGATAGATCTGGTTCGTCGGCTGCTTCTCTTTCTTATCGGGACGCAGCAGCGGCGCGTCAGGAGCCAGCGCCTTCTTTGGATCAATAACGACCGGCAACGGCTCATAGTCAACCTGCACAGCGGCAGCTCCATCGGCAGCAGCGTACCGACTGGTAGCTACGACAAATGCCACCTCCTGCATCTGATACAACACACGATCAACCGCCAGCACCATCTCCATATCGGCAGAAAGCGTCGGCATCCAGGCCAGGCCCGCCGCCTCCAGGTCCTTGCCGGTAATCACGGCTACCACGCCCGGTACCTGCATCGCTTCGCTGATATCAATACTCTTGATCAGGGCATGCGCATAGGAACTGCGCACAATGTCTCCGTAGAGCATGCCGGGCAGTTGCACGTCATCCACATAATTTCCCTGCCCGCGAATGAATCGCGCATCTTCTTTGCGCTTATATGCCTCACCCAGGCCATGATGCATCTGTACTTCGCTCGCCATTGTTAATCTCCCTCACCGGTGCTGACCGGAACTGGCTCGGCTATACTCATCTTTTCAGCCGCGTACTGAATGGCACGAACAATGTTGACGTAGCCTGTACAGCGACAGAGATTGCCCGCAATGCCTTCGCGGATCTCTTCTTCGGTGGGATGGGGATTGCGTTGCAGCAGCGCCACACCCGCCAGCATCATGCCCGGCGTGCAGTAGCCACACTGTAGGGCATGCTTCTCATGAAAGCCTTCCTGGATTGGATGCAGTTTGCCGTTCTGCTCCAGACCTTCTACCGTCGTGATCTGGCGCCCATTGGCCTGAACAGCAAACATGGTGCATGATTTGGTCGCCTTGCCATCCACAAGAATGGTGCAGGCGCCACAGGAAGTTGTGTCGCAGCCAATATGGGTACCGGTGAGATGCAGGCTATCCCGAATCCAGTGGACAAGCAGTGTCCGCGCATCGACCACACCCTCATACACCGTCCCGTTAATCGTCACACTGATCGCATGTTTGCTCATCTTATTCTCCTCCCGCTGCTCTCGCTGATGCTTTGCGTAAGGCACGGGCGCACAGTGTGCGAACCATTGCCCGCTTGTATTCGGCAGGACCGCGCGTATCGCTCGTCGGCTGAGCGGCGTTGGCTGCCAGCTCGGCCGCCTGGCGAATAGCCGCTTCGTCGAGCGTTTTCCCATGCAGAGCCTGTTCGGCGTCACGCGCCTTGATGGGGTAAGGGCCAACGTTCGTCAGACCGATGCCGGCGTATGTCACCAGCCCGCTGTCATCCAGTACAACATAGGCCGCGACGCCCGCAATCGCATAGTCCCCCGCCTTGCGTTCTAGCTTGAAGTAGGCTCCCCCACTATGCTTAGCGGGCGCCGGCAAGCGAATCTCGGTGAGGATTTCAGAAGGCGCAAGGGTGGTTTCAAAGGTCGAATCAGTAAAGAAGGATTCGACGGGGATCACGCGCTGTCCATCGGGACCGGCGGCGACGACGCTGGCCCCCAGTGCTAACATTGTGGCGGGATGGTCGTTGGCGGGGTCGGCATGAGCCAGGTTGCCGCCAATCGTCGCCCAGTTACGCACAACCGGGTCGGCAACCACCCTCGCCGTATCATGCAGAATGGGATAGCGAGTGCGAATGAGGGGAGAATAATCCAGTTCGGATTCGCGGGTAAGCGCGCCAATGCGCAATTCGCCATCGGTTTCCTGCACATATTCCAGGCCGGCAATACGGTTAATGTCGATGAGCACCGAGGGTGCAGCAAGGCGGAAACGCATCACCGGGATCAGACTTTGACCACCAGCAAGAATCTTGGCTTCGTCACCATGCCGCTGGAGCAGGGCGATAGCATCAGGCACGCTGCCCGCTACGACATAATCGAAGGAACCGGGAATCAAAATATCACCTCCTACAATCACTGACGCGCAGACCGGCTGCGCTTCATCATTGAACACGACGCCAGATTGTTAGGGAAGACACGGTAGGGGAATATACGGTTATCTCCCTGCTCTCAAGTATAGTATGCACCCGATATCCAGCATCACTCACGAAAGCAGGGAATACGACACCTACAAAAGGGGGGACAGAGCCCTGCAAAAGGGGGGGACTCTGCCACACCTCACGCGCCTACAACGCTACAACTACACTGTTGTACACTACAGCCATCCATTTTTGACAGCGATCATCACGGCCTCAGTACGGTTCTTCACACCCAGGCGATGTAGAATCTCCTGCACATAGCCCTTGATCGTGTTCTCACTCAGGAAGAGTTGCCTGGCAATCTCACGACTGGATAATCCTTGCGCGATCAGACGCAGAATGACAAGCTGCTGAGGGCTGAGCGGATCAGGCGAAGGCTCCTGACTTGCCTGGGGAGCGCGCCGCAACTGTGTCATGAGAGCGACAGCCGCTTTGGGATCAATGGCACCTTCTCCCCGTGCAACTGCTCGAATAGAGCGCTTCAGATCAAATCGTTCGATATCTTTGAGAATGTAGCCGCGCGCTCCCGCCTGAATACACTGTGACACTAACTCCTCATCCATGAAAGATGTTAGAATAATGACTGCTGTCCCAGGAAATCGTTCAGTCACAGTACGGCAGAGATCAACGCCGTTTGCATTGGGGAAGCGCACATCAAGCAGGACAATATCTGGCTGGAGTGTTTCAATCAGCCTGAGCGCCTCAACTGTACTGGCGGTATCACCAACAATACAAAAATCTGGCTCATTCAACAGTATAGCTTTCAGCCCCTCGCGGACCATTTCGTGATCGTCAATGATCAACAGGCGAATCATTTCAGTTCCTCACACCCCATCTTATGATCGTCGATGATCTGTAAATCGGTTTTCAACACAATGGAATCACCGCCTTGACCACCAGCCCACCCTCCTCTCCATTTATCAGCGTGAAATGTCCGTCGATTTCCTCTATTCTACGCTTCATACCCCGCAGGCCAAAATGCATCGGATCTTTATCATACATCTGCAATACCTGCGCCGACAGCCCGGACCCGTTATCCTGCACAACCAGCATAGCACGCTCCGATGTTACCTGTACCGTGACAATCACGATAGTCGCCCGCGCATGCCGACGTACGTTAGAAAGCGCCTCTTGCGCAACAGTTAACAGCGTCTTCTCTACATGAGCCGGTGGTGTGACCGTCCATTCTGCAACTACCAGATCTGCCTCAATCGATGTTGATTCGCGTAGATCACGAATCAAGGTATAGAGCATCTTCACCAGGCTTCCCTCAGGAAACTCCGCCGAAGAGAGCGCGAAGATGGCATCACGCACCTGGGCCGTCCCTAGCGAAGCGAGCTGCTTGATCGAGCGCAGCGTATCAAGCAAGGGCGAATCAGGCTCTAGCTGTCCCCTGGCCCAGTCGGCCTTTAAAGCAATGGTGAACAACGTCTGTTGCACACGATCATGCAGTTCCTGAGCAATGCGACTGCGCTCTTCGCTGAGCGCCTGGCGCTTCTGAATCTCGGTTAACTCATGATGCAACTGTTGAAGGTTCGTGGCAAACCTGCTCAACTCCTGGTTCCGCCGCTCCAGTTCGGCAGTACGCTCGCGGACTTCACGCTCCAGACGGGCAGCGTAGGCTTCCATCGTACGGCGCTCACGCCCGATAAGCTGCGCATTGTGAACCGCAACCGCTGCTTGCGCGCTCAACGCCTCGATCAGCTCAAGATGGCGCTGAGAGAAGCGAGCAGGCCGCGTATCGCCGATCAGGAAAGCCCCCAGAGCCGATCCTTCACGAGCGCGCAACTGCACACCCAGAAAGCTGCGTACAGAAACGTGACCCTCTGGAATCCCTGTATAACGGGGATCTTGCAGCACATCGTCGATAATAATCGAGGCCCCTTCCCAGAAAACGGGATGGAGCACTCCGCTACCTTTGATGGCACTCAGATGTTGAAAATGGGCCGTCAGGCGCTCCGATGCGCCGGAGATCGCCGCCAGCTTGAAAATCGCTTGTCTGGATGAAGGTGCAGCCTGCGCTTCCACAATTTCAGGAATAAGAAAGAACGCAGCGTATTTCGCAGCAGTTAACTTGCGCGCCGCGTCCGTCATCATCTGCAACAGGCGCTGAAGATCAAACTCGGATGTCAGCGCCATTGCGATCCTGTTTAGCTGCGCCAGTTCTTCTGCCTGCTGTTGCAGATTGACGATGAGTTGTGTATAACTCTCATTGATAACCTGGGCCATATATTCAGTCCTGGTTGAGCCTGATCAGGGTCCATCCCCTGAAAACCACCGAGTTTCCGCTTTAGATAAGGGACGCAAGAAGGATCATGACAAAGTATATCATAAAAAGGAGTTTCTTTTGAATCAGCACAACAATACTCAAAAAGCTTCCGGTAGCCTCTTCGGCCTGGCCCTGGGCGACGCGCTTGGCGCCAGAACCGAATTTCTGACCTTCGAGGCCATTCTCCGCGCCTATCCTCCCGCCGGTCCTCAAGAACCACCGGGGAATCCGATGCGCGTGACCGACGATACCCAGATGGCGCTGGCCGTCGGTGAGGCGCTATTGCAGGCTCCCCGGCCATATACCGCCAATGGACTGGAAGGTCCGCTCCGCAAAACATTCATCGACTGGTATCACAGTCCTGATAACAACCGCGCGCCCGGCATCACCTGCCTGACAGCCTGCCAGCAGTTAGAGAGGGGCATGCCCTGGCAGCAAGCAACGGTCGCACATTCCAAAGGCTGCGGAGCCAATATGCGCGTTGCCCCGGTGGGACTTCTCCCAGTCGACGCTGTGACGGCCACAACACGCGCCGCCATCGCCCAGTTCCAGGCCGCACTCACTCATGGCCATCCCATCGCTCTCGCTGCTTCCGACCTGACCGCCTTTACCATCGCCAACCTGGCAGCCGGTGGCGATCCCGCTACGCTCCTGCGCTGCCTGCGCGACTATGCACAGAGCCAGCGCACCGTGTACCATATAGCATGGCTCGGTTCCCTGTGGCAACAGGCAACTACCAGCGCCACCCAGAAAGGCAGGCTGCTCCGCTTGCCGGTAGAAGTCAGTTCACCGGAAGAGTTCATCGCTTACGGCTGGGATGGGTGCCTGCACATCCTGGACCGCCTGGACGCCGCTCTGCGGCTTGCGGATCGTGAGAGCGATCCCTGCCTGGCAACCGGCGATGGCTGGATCGCCGAAGAGGCTTTCGCCACCGGCCTGCTTTGCTTCCTGCTCTTCCCACACGACGCTCCCGCCGCCATTCGCCGCGCCGCCGCTACACGCGGCGATTCAGATTCAATCGCCTGCCTGACAGGCGCCTTCGCCGGAGCCTACCTGGGCCTGGATGCCTGGCCCGCTTCCTGGAGAGAACGCATCGAGTACCGCGAACGCCTGATGAGGCTGGGGACCGCCTGGGATACCCCTTCCTCGTGATCCTCCTTCTCTCACCTATCACCCGCGCCCTTGACGCGCTTCGACGGCGGTGCTATGCTGCATTTGCACAGCAACAGCAAGACACCGTCCGCAGTCTGCACAGCAGTCAGTTCCATCACCGACGTTGAAAGGCTGGAATTCGTATGGCTATCATCGAAACACAGATGGATCACAGCAGCGCCGAATTTCAGGAGAACACGCGCTATTTCCAGCAATTGCTTGAACAGCTCCAGCAGCGCATAGCACAGGTACAGCGCGGCGGGGGCGCACAGGCCATCGAGAAGCATCGCAAACGCAACAAGCTCCTGGCACGCGAGCGCATCCAGTTGCTCTGCGATCCAGACACGCCTTTTCTGGAATTTAGCCCGCTCGCTGCCTGGGATATGTATGATAATGAGGCTCCGTCCGCCGGCATCGTGACCGGCATCGGCGTCGTGGAAGGGCAGGAGTGCGTCATCGTCGCCAACGACGCGACTGTCAAAGGCGGTACGTACTATCCGATGACCGTCAAGAAGCACCTGCGCGCCCAGGAGATCGCCGAACAGAATCACCTCCCTTGCATCTACCTGGTTGATTCGGGCGGCGCCTACCTTCCTCTTCAGGCCGAGGTTTTTCCCGACCGCGACCACTTCGGACGCATCTTCTACAACCAGGCGCGTATGTCCAGTCAGCGCATTCCACAGATTGCAGTAGTGATGGGTTCCTGTACCGCCGCGGCGCCTACGTGCCGGCCATGAGCGATGAGACAGTGATCGTACGTGGCAATGGCACGATCTTTCTCGGCGGTCCGCCGCTGGTCAAAGCTGCTACCGGCGAAGAGGTCAGCGCGGAAGAACTGGGCGGAGCCGATGTCCACTGCCGCATCTCTGGTGTAACCGACCACTACGCGATGAATGACCAGCACGCCCTGGCAATCTGCCGCAGTATCGTGGCGCATCTCAACCGGCGCAAGTATATTCCCTGGGATATCCACCCGCCGAAGCCGCCGCGCTACGATCCCGCTGATCTCTACGGTATCGTACCGAAAGACAGCCGCAAGAGCTACGATGTACACGAAGTGATCGCGCGCATCATCGACGATAGCGATTTCCACGAATTCAAGGCGCTCTATGGCACAACACTCGTCTGTGGCTTCGCGCGCATCATGGGCTACCCGGTCGGCATCATCGCCAACAACGGCATTCTCTTCTCCGAAAGCGCCCTCAAGGCCACTCACTTCATCGAACTGTGCGCACAGCGCCAGACGCCACTCGTCTTCCTGCAAAATATCACCGGCTTTATGGTAGGGCGCCAGTACGAGAACGGCGGCATCGCTAAAGATGGCGCGAAAATGGTGATGGCCGTGTCAAACGCGCCTGTTCCACGCTTTACGGTGATTATCGGCGGCTCTTTCGGCGCCGGCAACTACGGCATGTGCGGACGCGCCTACTCGCCACGCCAGCTCTGGATGTGGCCGAACGCGCGCATCTCGGTCATGGGCGGACAGCAGGCAGCGACCGTGCTGGCGACGATTCGCAAAGAGAACCTTGAGGCGCGCGGCAAAACCATGAGCGAAGAGGAAGAGGCGGCCTTCATGCAACCGATTCTCGATAAATATGAGCAGGAAGGCAATCCCTATTACAGCACGGCCCGCCTGTGGGATGACGGCATCATCGATCCCCGTGACACACGCACCGTGCTGGCGCTCGGCATCGCCGCCTCGCTCAATGCACCGATGCCCACAACACCATTCGGCGTCTTTCGTATGTGATGCTATCTGACATCTATCTGTACCATCACCGTCGCATAATATCTGTGCGATACTATAACAGCAAAAAGCTGTACTCTCTGTTCAAGGAGATCTTTATCATGATGTGGAAGGCGATCCAGTCCGATAGCAAGACGCAAGCGTTCAAACGCATCACAAACCTGGACGACCTGCAAGCGGCAGGCCAGGATTCTACCGCTATCACCTGGCTGGATCTGCACAATCCGACGGAAGAGAGCCTGACAAAGGTAGGAGCGGCCTTCCACCTGCATCCCCTGGCAATTGAAGATGCTACGCACGAACACCAGCGCCCCAAGATAGAAGAATACGAGCACTTTTTCTTTCTCGTGTTCTATACCGTGACCTGCAACGAGGAAACAGGAGAACTGGAAGTTAGCGAACTGGATATGTTTATGGGCCAGAATTATCTGATCACCGTCCATGAACAATACTTGCCGGAGCTTGAAGAAGTCGAACAACGCTGGACGCGCAACAGCAAACACTTTGAGTGGGGCATCGGCTCGCTGCTCTATGCCCTGCTCGATACCATTGTAGATCGCTACTTCCCGATAGTTGACAGACTGGTAGACCGGGCCGAGGATCTCGAAGATCGCCTCTTTCTAGGAACCGCCCGCCAGGTGCATTTGACTCAGACAATTCTCGAACTCAAAAAGGACTTTCTTACGCTGCGACGCATCGCCGCACCAGAACGCGATGTGCTCAATATGCTGACGAACCGCGATAATCCGCTGTTCGATGATCATGTTCTGATCTACTTCCGCGATGTCTACGACCACATCACGCGCCTGGCCGACACCATCGACCTCTATCGTGACCAGCTCACCTCGATCATGGATGCCCACCTCTCCATCGTCTCCAACGATCTCAACAAGGTGATGCGCACCCTCACAGCGGCTTCGATCATCCTGATGGCCGACGCGCTGATCGCCGGTATCTATGGCATGAATTTCGAGAATATTCCTGAACTCAAACTGCCCTGGGGATACTTTGCCTGTCTGGGATTGATCGCTGGACTCACGATGTTCCTGTTTTTCGTTTTTAAGCGCCTCAAATGGTTCTGACTATTTTCACGATCAGGAGTCTCTATGACAGCTTATACATACATCACCGTTGACTATAGCTTTGACAGTCGTATCGCCACCGTTACGCTGCGTCGTCCTGAGGCACACAACGCCTTT
>JADBKA010000254.1 GCA_014896635.1 Ktedonobacteraceae bacterium | reverse complement strand
GGTAAACTGGGAAGAGAAGATGAGCGCCGCGCCCGTCAAGACCGAGGTCGAACGTGTATCACGCATCCGGCCAGGACACGCGGATTTTACCGGAGCGATAAAATACGGCCATACCGATATCCGCAATGTGATCGAACGCTCCAGCTCGCGGGAAACTGCCTCACGTGTCGCCGTCGGGGGATTGTGCCGTCAACTCCTGACGCAATTTGGTATTACCATTCATAGCCATGTCCTGTCAATTGTGGATGTGGGCTACGATGTGCCGCGTCCCATCACGCGCGATGCCTACTCTGAAGAGATGTGGACGGCAGTTGAGGCATCGCCGATGCGTTGTGCCGACGCGCAACTGACCGAAAGGATGATCGCCCGTATTCTGGAAGCTAAACGCCAGGGGGACACCTGTGGCGGCGTTTTTGAAGTAGTGGCACAGGGTGTACCCATCGGCCTCGGCAGCTACAGCCAGTGGGATCGCCGCCTGGGCGCACGCCTGGGAATGGCGATGATGAGCATTCCTTCGGTCAAAGCAATGGAGATAGGCGCCGGTTTTGGCGCCTCACGCATGACCGGTTCGCATATACATGATGTGCTACGCCGCAGTGAAGAAGGGCGATGGTATCACCTGTCGAATAATGCCGGGGGACTTGAAGGGGGAATTACCAATGGTGAGCCGCTGGTCGTGCGGGTGGGGGTCAAGCCAATTCCGACGCTGGCGCATCCTTTGCCTTCGGTCGATCTGGCCAGTGGCGAGAACATCGAACAGAGCCGCTACGAACGCAGTGATGTCTGCGTGGTGCCGGCTGCCGGCGTGGTAGGAGAGGCCATGATGGCGATTGTGCTCACCGAAGCGATGATTGAGAAATTTGGTGGGGATAGTATTGAGGAAATGATTAGCAACTTCCGCTCGGCTGTAGACGTCTGATACTGATAGATGTGATCTCTCTCACTTGCCAGTAGCGGGCAAGAATGCTACACTCTTCACAGATGGGCTATATCAACGTATATCAAGCAAGGGACGCCTTCTTCTATGAATATTAGCTCGAGTATACGGAAATTATCGCTGCTTTTCATTATGCTTTTCGTTGCACTGAGCGGCGGGCTTGTCTACTGGCAGGTACTGGCCGCCTCGGCAGTTGCCAGTAACCCGCATAACGGGCGCGCCTGCCTGCCCGATAGTGCGCCGGTGCGGGGACGCATCTTTGACCGCAACGGAGTGCTGCTGGCCGAATCAGTAAGAGATGACACCATGCCTTGCGGCTACCGGCGTAAATATACCGATCCTTCGCTGGCTGGCCTGATCGGCTATTATATCAGCCCGCTCTATCCGGCAACGGGTATCGAAAAAGAATATAATGACTATCTCAACGGCCAGATCGGCATGACGGCGATGGACAATAGCATGAACAAGCTGTTACACCGACCGCCCATTGGCAACGATATCTACCTGACTATCGACGAGCGCATCCAGCAGATCGCCGACAAGCATTTCGATGATCCCATCTCCATCGACAACTCTAATACCTTTCGCACGGATCGCGGATCAGTGATCGTGATGAACCCGCATACCGGTGAAGTGCTGGCGATGGTCAGCCGTCCTAAATTCGATCCCAACAGGCTCGTGACAACCGTCGCAAAAAGCGATTTTTCATACTTTAATAGCCTGGTGAAGGATAAGCAGCAGCCGTTGCTCGAACGCCCTCTGCAAGCGAAGTACATTCCCGGTTCCACCTATAAAACGGTGACGCTGATGGCCGCGCTGGAGAACGGCACAACGACACTCAACCAGCAGTTTAATGAAAAAGAGGCGCTCGGCCCTATTTTCATCAATGGGCAGAAATTCGGTCCAGATGGCAATAATATTCAGAACTACACTAAACGTTTCCCAGTGACAACCGAATATGGATTTGTGCATTCTGATAACATCATTTTTGCGCAGATTGGCGTCAGTACTGGCATTGACAAATGGATGGAATTCAATAAAAAATTCTATGTTGGCGAGAAAATTCCCTTCGATCTGCCGGTGACGCCCAGTACGGTGACGCGCGGCGATGAGCCACTGGAGAAGAACGGCCTGGCTGCCAACGCTTTCGGCCAGGGCTTTGACAGTGTGACGCCTCTGCAAATGGCACTGTTCAACAATGCTGTAGCGAACGATGGGCAGTTGATGCGCCCGATGCTCGTGGCAAAGATTACCGACCATGACGGCAACCCGACCGAAACCTTTGGGCCGAAGACACTTTCGCAGCCCTTGAGCGCGGCGAACGCGGCGCTGGTACGCCAGGCCATGTTCGGCGTGGTCCGTTGTGGTTCCGGCTCTATTGTGACCCAACTCTTCAATTCTCAGGTCAGCATCATCGGGAAGACTGGCACGGCCCAGGTGGACAACGCAGGCAAGATTCCGGCGCATTCGTGGCTGATCACTCAGGCACCCTATTCGATCAATAATCCGAGTCAACTGCCGGCATTGACCATTGTGGGAATGAAAGAAAATGGGGGTGAGGGAGGCGCAGTGACAGGTCCAATGATCGCCCACATCTATCAGGATGTGTTTGCCAAAGGGTATGTCCAGGCTCAACTCCCCCAGGTTCCTACGCAGGAGTATTGTTTCCGTACGGGCCTGCTCCAGTAAATGTGGAAATTACCCGCCTGTTCGCTCCCTGCTTCCTACCACAACAGCATAAAATGTGGCATACTAGAGAGAGAGCAGGGAGCAGGATATGCAGAGACTCAAACGACCCTTCGGCAGCATTTATAGCGAAGAAGAAGAGCGGGTGCTTGGCCCCTGGCAAAGGATACGCCAGCGCCTGCTTGCCCCGGTGGCGGCCCTGCTCTCACGTCTGGGGATTGGCCCGGACACACTCTCTTTCGTCTCGGTAGCTTTGAGCATCGGTTTCTGCTTGCTCGCTCCCTCCTACTATACTATCGCGTTCTGGCTGATGATTGGAGCCATCATCTGCGATGGGCTGGATGGCGTCGAGGCTCGCCTGATTGGCAAAGACTCCCCACGTGGTTCCTTTACTGATACATTCTGTGACGTAGCTGCGCTGGCCTTTACAGTAGCCGGTATGGCCTGGCGCAATGCAGTTCACCCGGTACTGGCGATCCTGTTCGTCTACATTTATACTGCGCTGGTGCTCTTGCTGGTGCTGCACCAGATGTTACAGATTTCGTCGCGCTGGATCATCCGTCCTAGCCGTATGCTATTCTATGTCGCCGTTGCGCTGGATTTCCTCTTCGCCTTCAATGTGCTCAACACACTGCTGCTGGTATACCTGCTGACCTTGCCCCTGCTGGCTCTGAGCTTCTGGCGTCTTAGAAAAGCTTTCTAGCCTTCTCTCCTGTTGAATGAGCTGCCAGCAGGGAGTACAATAGCCTGCCGCGACCAGATCGAGCGTCAACTGGTGAAAGTGGTACTGCTCCTGAAGTTGCTCGTGAAGGTTTCCCAGGAGTGTTTCATCGAGGTGGATGGTCGTACGGCAGCGCCGGCAGACCAGGTGGTGATGCGCGTTTCCTTCAACTGCTTCATAATGTGGCTGTTCACCCGGCAGGTGATTTTCGCGCACCAGGCCCAGTTTCTTCAGCAGCTCCAATGTTCGATAGACAGTCGAGAGGCTGACGTAGGGATTGCGCTGCTGTACCTGTTCGGCAATCTGCTCGATGGTCAGATGCTGGTTGGCCTCTTGAATCACGCTCAGGATCATATATCGCTGTGGAGTGAGGCGATATCCCCGTTTGCGGAGTTGTTCATTGCTCAGTCGTAAAAAATGATGCATAGCCAGTTCTTTGCCTGTTCCTAGTGGCGTCCTCGCTCGCTGTGCGCGAAATCCAGCACAGTGACGACTTTGCCGGATAGTGTGACAGAACCATCCTAACATTTCGTCCCTGGGACCGTCAATGTGCAGCATAACAGGGGGGGTCCAGGGGGCAAAGCCCCCCTGGCGAGGCCGGGGGTGTCCCCCCGTTCGCGTGAACTTAACGGAAAAAGGGGAGGTCCAGGAGGGCAAAGCCCTCCTGGCGGGGGCCAGGGGGTGTCCCCCAAAAACCTCTTTCCCCTCTTTGTCTCTCTTGAGAGAAAGGAAAACTGAAAAGTACGTCCTGGAATCCCCCAGTAGCCGTATGGTATGATATATCTATGGTCAGAAGATATTCCGTTGAAGAGAAAGAAACTTTTACTGTCCTTTTTCTCTCTAACATTGAGAACTTATGAGCGAGCACGAGTATCTGTTGCACCCGCCACAGAGTATCGGGATGTCACTGCCTGCTGTGGCCTCGTCTTCCGTCAAGAGCGACCTGGATGACACGCAACTCGTCACCGCCAGCCAGGCCGGAGATCAAAACGCTTTTGCGCGCCTCGTGCAATTGCATCAGAGGCGGGTGTTCAATCTTGTTTTTCGTATTTTACAGAACTACGAAGAAGCCAGCGAGATTACTCAGGAGACTTTTCTTGCAGCATGGCAGGGGTTACCCTCATTTCGTGGAGATGCTCGCTTCTCAACCTGGCTCTATCGCATCGCCTATAATTGCAGCTTGAAGCAGCTAGAGTCACGCAAACGCGATAAAGCGTTACAGGCAGCGATGCAGGAAGAGCATATACGCCGGCATGGCACGCCTGGCGAAGGAACAAGGGCTGAAATTGACCTGCGGGCCAACCAGGAGCTTGTACACGAGCAGCTCTCTCTCTTGCCTGCCCGGTATCGTATCGTGCTGGTATTGCGACACTTGCAGGGAATGACTTACGAAGAGATGGCAGAAATTCTGACTGTGCCAATCGGGACGATCAAAACGCATCTGTTCCGAGCACGCAATCTCCTGAAGGAGCGTCTGGAAGCTTTTGAGCGCGAATGGAAAACGAGAGGTTAGGTTATGCACTGTTCAAAGGCTAGTCAGCAGTTACAACTCTATCTTGACAAGCGACTCCCTCTGGAGCAAATGCGTGCTCTTGAACAGCATCTTGCCGACTGCCCCGGTTGCCGACGTGAGCTGCTCTTGCTGGAGCAAATAGAGCAGGCACTCGGTGAAATGGAGATGGTTGCAGAACCGCCGGATCTGACGGTCCATATCATGCAGCGTGTGGCGATCACACCGCAGCGCGTCGAACATTCCTCGCTTGAGCATCTGCGTCCCTCACTGAGCGAGCTGGCAGCCGTCTTCGTGATGGCGACTGCCTTGATGCTAGGCGTGATCCTGAGCCAGCCATCGCTGCATCAGTTCCTACCAGTTGCCAATGGACACGATGTCTTCTCCCTGGCATTCCTCTCATTGATACACATGTTTGATTCGATGAACAGCGGGATGCTCATGCTCTGCTTCTGGGTCGTTGGCACAATACTCGGTGTGTGGATCACGCTGGTGCTCGCCGGCAAAGAAGTGAAGCGTACCGACTGGTTCAAAGCGATGATCGAGCGCCTGCCTGTGAGATAATAGCACACCTTTTGAAAGGGAAGAAGCGGGAGATCTCTCCACGCCTTTGATTCTCTCTTGCGTTGCCTGGCCGGATTACACAAACGAAGGCGAGAAGCCTTTTCTTGCGAGGGCTTCTCGCCTTTTCGCCAGTCGGGGTGAGAGGATTTGAACTACCTTCCCCGCCTGTCACCCTGACCGCAGAAGAGCAAAAGACCTTAAAGGAACCAGTGGAAACATGCCGTCAAGTTCGCCAGTGGAAACGCGCTCAAGCCGTTCTGCTGCTGGCTCAGGGCTTGCTGCCAGAACAGGTGGCGATGGTCCTCCAGTTGCAGCCGAGCCTCAGTCTACCATTGGGCTGCCCTGCCGCCTGGAAGCGGCAAGGGAGCGTCGTGCTCTCCGAAGAGTCACCCGCAGGACGGCCTGCCGAACGCGACCCGAAGGCCCGAGATCTGCTCGAGCACTGGCTGGAGGAGGGTACCCCTCAACAGCAGGGCGAGGCGGCGAGCACCTGGACCGTCCCTTTGCTGCAAACGCAGTTGAGCCAAAGCGGCTCTCAGGTCAGCCAGCGCACGATTCGCCGCGCCTGGCCCCAGCTCGGTTGGCGATGGAAACGTCCCAAGGACGTGCCTTTGCGACCCGATCCAGCTGACGCTCAAAACAAACTGCACTGACCGAACAGGTCCAGCAGGCGCTCGCCGCACAGGGACAGATCTGGATCGGCGACGAGCGGACGCTGCGCGCGTTTCCACCCCTGCGGGCCGCCTGGTCCAGAAAAGGCATCCAACGGGTGGGGGAAATGAGCGGGCGCGACAGTCGGCGTGTGATCCATGCCGCCCTCAATGGTCAGACGGGTCAGCTCGTGCGGGTCCTACGAGAACGGCATCGGCAAGATGATGCCATCGCTTTGCTGGAGGCCCGGGGTGAAGTGGCGCCTTCGGTTCCCAAACTGCTCATCTGGGACAATGCTCCTCCTCCTCATCCCAAGCGTGTGCTGCAAGCCGCGAGTTCGCGGGGCATTGACATGGCCTTTTTGCCCTCTCGCTTAGTATGCGAGGTAGTAGAAGCCCATCCGGCTGGCGATCACACACTCTATATTGGTCATGTGAAGTATCTGGATTACCGGGGAGGGAGTCCTCTACTGTACTACACCGGTCGTTATGCCG
>JADBKA010000253.1 GCA_014896635.1 Ktedonobacteraceae bacterium | reverse complement strand
TAAAACGTTCACGCTTACCGTCACGTTCAAGATACAGGCCGGCTGCCTCAACGTCTCTCCTACTACGTTAACTTTTACCGGCGTAGCAGGCACAAGCGATCCCTCTCCTCAGACGGTCCGCCTGAACAACTGCGGACTGGCCGGGACCTGGTCCGGCACCCCGACGACCGATGCGGGCGGTAACTGGCTGAGCATCACGCCTCCTGGAGCCGCTATCGACACCAACGCCAACGGCACACAAAGCGTCACGGTGACAGCTTCAAACGTGAGAACAAAGCTCCCGGTGGGCAGATATACAGGCCGTATCACGTTTACCATCGGCGGCACACAGGTCGGCGTCGCAGTAACACTCATTGTAAATCCACCCCCTGTCATTGCTAAACTGAGCGCTTCGCCGACCCTGCTCACCAACACCAATGAGACCTGCCGTTATGGTGAAACCGGCTACACCTGTCATGTCACGCTCAGCAGCAATAAAGATGCCAGTTCGAGTTTAAACTGGAAAGCCTCGATCAGTGGTGGTGAAGGTATCAGCGTCTCAGAGAACAGCGGCACGCTGGCCCCCGGCGAATCGCAAGATGTTATTGTCACGATTCCTTCTGGCAATTGTGGCACGACTGCTACGATCACGTTTCAGGGACCATCGAACGCGGTAGACGTAGGGATAAAGTGGGCTTCCTGTATCAAGTAGAGTAAAAGAGAAGCATACACAATATGGGCAAGAACACACCGCAGGACTCACTCATCGGCAAGATGCTGGGTGCCTACCACATCCAATCGCGCTTAGGAGAAGGTGGCATGGCCCGCGTCTATAAAGCCTATCATGGCCGCCTGCGCCGCGATGTCGCCATCAAGGTAATTGCCGCCGACATCGCCAATGATCCTGAATTCCAGGCGCGTTTCGAGCGTGAGGCGCAAGTGATCGCCAGCCTTGAGCACCACAACATCGTTGCCGTCTACGATTTTTTCAGCGATGCTGAAGGTCTCACCTACCTGGTCATGCAGTACGTTGGCGGCGGGACGTTACGTGACCAGTTGCGCAGCGGACAGCCTCTCGAAGCGCGACGAGCTGCCCGCTATGCCCTACAAATGGCGCGCGCGCTGCATCATGCCCACCAGCGCGGCATTGTTCACCGCGACGTCAAGCCGCAGAACATGCTCGTCTCTGCCAGCAATCCCGACCAGTTGCTGCTTTCAGACTTCGGCATCGCCAAACTCTTCGATAAAGAGTTCGATACGGTAATCACCGGCAGCCAGCCCGCTAGCCAGATCAGCGGACCGCCGGCCAGCAGCACGCTGACGGGTGCCGGCCAGATGATCGGCACCGCCGAATATATGGCGCCTGAGCAAATCTTAAAGAAGCCCGTCGATGCTCGCACCGATGTCTACGCACTCGGTGTCGTACTCTACCAGATGCTTACTGGCAGTACGCCTTTCAAGTCAGAGAGCCTCTACGGACTGCTGGTTCAGCATGTCCAGGCGCAGCCCACGCCGGTATGCACCATCAATCCTGCCGTACCGGAATCCCTGGCACTTATTGCAGAGAAAGCCCTGGCCAAAGCCCCGGGAGCGCGCTTCCAATCAGCAGAAGAGATGGCCCAGGCCCTGGAAAGCGCGCTCCAGCCCGGCACCGATCCGCTGCACATGCCCAGTTTCAGCTCTTTCCCGACGCTTAGTCCGCCATCCACACCACAGTTCCCTTCATATTCATCGGAAGTGACTTTGCGCTCTTCTCATTCCTCACCATCCGGTCCGGCAGCGCCTTTTCCCACAACACGCCCGACACACCCACCGCTGCCCACTACGTCTCCTCACGAGCATGCGCGCTACCCCGATACCCTCGTGACAGGCACATCTCTACGGCCCGCACAGAAACGCCAGATCAGACCTTTCTCTCTCTATACGCTCGCCTCTGCTGCCATCATCATCTTTGTTGTCTTTCTCCTGACCCAGCGCGTCCTGCCACTGCTCAACCAGGGATCATCTCTATCGAACAACGCGATACCACCTGCCAGCTCCTTCAGCGAGACTTTTGAGAACAACAACCGCCACTGGCCGCTCAGCGGGCCGGGCATGCAGGCCAGCATCGAGAGCAAAACCTACACATTACTCATTAACGATAACAACTCCTATTTCCCACATCCCGACGCAAAGATCACCGGCACACTTCCCAAAAATTTCACGCTGGCGGCTGATATACAACTGCTGACCAGCGCACAAAACACTTTCTACGGTCTCGTTTTCCGCTATCATGAAGATCGGCCCGGCGCCGTCTCCTCTTACGTTTTCCTGGTGGACGCGCAGGGCGACTATCGTTTCGCCAAATACAGCGCCGGTCAGCAGGCTGCTCTCGGTGAAGGCACCTTCATAGGCGGCAAGCCCGGCAGATTGCAAGTTTCCGTACACGATAACACGTTCTCTTTTCAGATCAACGGCCAGGACATCCCCATCAATCCTGCTCGCGCGCCTGCCACTTCGATCAGTGACACTGATCATCCCTTTACAGGCGGCCTGCCCGGCATTTTTGTCGCCGGGGCCGGTACACGCATCGCCGTCACACGGATTCAACTGACAGTTGAGGCTTGAGCGCTGCATCGCAGGCGATGAGCAGCGATCTCCAGACCCGGCATGATACAATAGATTACAGGCTCATAGTTCTAAATGCCAAAAATCATAGCCATCTTAATACTGACATTTTCCTGAAAGCGCCAGCGTACCGGCAGAGAGAGGAAGAGCGCGATTTATGACGTTGCACAACGCAGAGGAAAGGAACAGAGCCGATCTACAGTCCTCACAGGACGGCTTCACCACGCTCAAACTGATCTATGGTCCAGAAGCACAGCATTTTGGCGAACTCTACCTGCCGCTCAGTGACAATCCTGAGGCCGGCCCGTACCCGGTCGTGATCCTCATTCATGGCGGCTTCTGGCGCATTCCCTACGATCTGACATTGATGAACGGTCTGGCAGAGAGTCTTGCCCGCCAGGGCATTGCCGCCTGGAACATCGAATATCGCCGCATCGGCGAGGCGGGCGGTGGCTGGCCCGGCACGTTCCAGGATGTCGCTTTAGCCGCTGATCGTCTGCGCGATTTTGCGCCCGCCCATGCGCTCGACTTGCAGCGCATCGTCGCCGTCGGGCATTCCGCCGGCGGTCAACTCGCACTCTGGCTGGCTGCCCGTGTACGTATTCCTCTAAACAGCCCTGTTGCGCCTGTCCACTCCCCTTTACTGCTTACAGGAGTTGTGAGCCTGGCGGGCGCGGTAGACCTGGCACAGACCTGGCAGCTCAATCTTGGGCGGGGAGCGGCGGCTGAACTGCTTGGCGGCAGTCCACAGCAGTATCCTGACCGCTATGCTGCAACCTCACCGGCGGCCCTGCTCCCGCTCGGCCTCCCACAGGTACTCGTTCATGGCTCCGCTGATGATCGCGTGCCGCTGGTCGTCAGCCAGGACTACGCACGCCGAGCGCGCGAAGCCGGCGATGACGTCACGTTGATCGAACTGCCGGGAGCTGACCACTTTGTGCTGATTGATCCGGCTTCAGATGCCTGGGCCAGAACAGTCGAGCAGATTTCCAGACTACTTACTTTGCAAGCGCCAGGACTCTCGCCGTCAGATTGATGGACGAAATTCGAGTATTCTCCGGCAGAACAAACAGAAACAGGCGACTTTCACAGCAAGAAGCGGGAACTTTCTGAGGACAGCCCGCACAGCACAGCGCCCTTGACTTTTTCGCCCCGGCAAGATATAGTTACGGCGTAGCTTTATGACTAATTTTCATCAATCAGTCATAAAGTTTATAAAATTCAGTTTGGTGATGGAAAGAAAGCGTGATCAATTGAGGCAGGACTGGAACCGCAGGTTGCCAAGGAGCGTGTTCTAAGATGATTGCTCAACTTGACTCTGTACACACTAGCACATGAACAACCTGCCAAAGAAAAGCTTTGTAGCCAGTCTCTCTCCTCGCTTCAGGAGAGGTTCCAACCTTGCTTTTCAAGCTGAAAGTGTAGAGAGCCAGTTACTTAAAGAATCAACATTATAGAAAGGCTTTCATGATGCTGCAAACGTTCTCAACGCTGGCTGATGTGCAGCGTAGATATGAGTGGTTTGACAGGATGCGCACAACTCAACCGGTATGGTTAGATGAGAGCAGTGGATGCTGGCATGTATTCCGCTATACTGATGTTCTTCATGTAATTACAGACTATAATCTTTTCTCATCGGAGAGAAAGAGGCTGCGTACTCCGGCAAGAGCGGACCAGAAGGAAGACCGTAGCCAGGAACGAGCGGGGAGAAGCATTCTCACAATGGACCCGCCGGAACATCACCAGTACCGCAGCCTGGTCTCACATGCATTCACACCCCGCGCCATTGACAGGCTAAGGGAGCGCGTAGCACGCATTACAGAGGACCTGCTTGGCGAAGCACACGCCGAAGGCAGAATGGACTTTATTACTGCGATAGCCTATCCTCTTCCTACCACCGTTATTGCAGAGATGCTGGGGGTCCCCACCAGCGACCGGCCCATGTTCAAGCGCTGGGCCGATGCGCTGCTCAGGAGGCAATTGAGTGACGCCGAGTTTTTCCGTCCTGAGGAAGAGCAGCGCAATAACGCGGAGATCAAGCAGATCACCCGAACTTTTGAAGAGATGTCAGACTACTTCAGGTGCAAGCTGGAAGAACGCAAGCAGAGACCGCGCGAAGATATGATGAGCGAATTGCTGGCAGCCGAAGTGAACGGGGAACATTTGAGCATGGATGACGTCATCAATTTCTGTATATTACTCCTTCTTGCCGGCCATATCACCACCACAAATTTGCTAGGACAGGCAATTCGCTGTTTCGACGAGCACCCTGAAACTCTGGATCTCCTGCGCAAGCAGCCAGAACTGATTCCAGCAGCGATTGAAGAAGTGCTGCGCTATGCTTCACCGGTATGGAGGCTCATACGCATAACAAAAGCCCCGGTGAATATAGCGGGGGTAACCATCCCTGAAGGTGAACCTGTTTTCGCCTGGCTGGCTGCGGCTAACCGCGATCCAGAGCAGTTCAGGCAACCAGAGCGATTTGATATGATGCGTAATCCTAACAGGCATGTAGCCTTTGGACATGGTATTCATTTCTGTATCGGTGCTCCTCTCTCACGCATGGAAACCTCTGTTGCACTACCGATTATCCTCAAGCAGTTGCCTGGTTTGCACGTAATACATGACGGCACAGCAGAGCTGTTTGAGGGAAGTGTTCTTTTTGGTTTTAAGCATTTGCCTGTTGCTTCTGATATGATGACGTCTTCCTGAAAGCGCCATCATATCAGAAAAGTGTCATCATATCAGAGCAAACGGGAATTTTACTTTGCCGGTACAGGTTTGATTGTATCCTGCGAGACCATGATATTGTATGTTTTGCCATCGGCAGGTAAAAATGTTGCAGTGCCGTACATACCCTTGACAAAGGGCGAATACCAGGACTGCTTTTTTACTGTCTTGAAGAAATCATCATCTCCCCCGTTCAAGACAATCACCGTATGCTCATGATGCCGCTCCATGTCAGGATCATCGAAGCGGCCCTCCAGCCGCGTGAGCTTATAGCCCGAATGCAGACCGAATATATTCAGCCAGGGATGAAATTCGATGAAATTGGCCTGCAACATCCATTCATCGCCATTGACGACATAGGTCTCTTTGGAAATGGGTTGCTGGTTGCTGTCATACTGAGTCAACTCGACGCTCATCATATGTGGCATGTTGGTGATCGGCGTGGCATGGACGCTGGCAGCCCGCACCTCGCCGGTCAGGCCGATATAGGTCTGTGCCAGCGTGGTCAGCCAGAGCAAGACGACTGCCACGAGCAGCAGCGCAACACCACTGACACTGCGTCCCCAGCGGTAGTGGCGGCGACGAAGAATGCGGCGCCTGCCATACTCGTCAATATACTTCTCAACGCGGTAACGGCGCAGGCTCATCACCGACGATATGAACAGGCCGATCCCCAGAATGACCAGTAGCATGAGGATGATCTGCGGCAGACCAAAAGTGATTGGAAAATTCATGATTCCTTCCAGCCTTTCTGCCTCTCCAGGTCAGGCAGTCTCCCAATTTTACGCAGGCTCTCTCGTAACGAACATGAACCAGAGAGCAAAGAATCATTATCAGTCCAGAATGATGATAGCATATCTATAATCTATACGAGTTATTCAGATATTTCATTGTACTGGTACTCCCAACCAGTTTTTTGCTATGTCCATCGCTGTGTTCTAAAAAATAGAACGCAGTATCGCAGCAAATTATCTCATCATATGACCCTCGTCGTCGAACAGGACGTGCTGTGAAAGCGCCCACCAGCCAGTTGAGGACACCTCGGCTGCCTTCGACGCAGTTTGTGCAGATGGGCAAACCACCATTCGTCACTCCCGGCTTTCCTCGATCACATGTGAGAGCGCTGTGAGAGCGCAGTCTACTTCTGTGATGTTTTCGTAATGTTCAGGCATTATACTCTACATTGGAGTAGAGTGAGGGAAATGAGAAAATGATGAAGGACCTCCCCCTTCGCCGTTCAGTTGACGCCAACGCCTCCACTGAACTCCCGGTCAAGCAACAGAAACATGATACAATGGGAAGCGGTTTTCCGAAATGAAGGTATCCATACAGTTCACCTGACTAGAAAGGCAGCTTCACATTGCCCTGGCAACAGTCATCTC
>JADBKA010000003.1 GCA_014896635.1 Ktedonobacteraceae bacterium | reverse complement strand
AATGATGCGAGGGTGTTGACGAACGAGCTACGCAAGAGAATTCAAATTGCACGCGGAGAGCTGCCTGCTGATCTCCTGCTGCGCAACGCCAGGCTGGTGAATGTATGTAGTGGTGAATGTTATGCAGCCGATGTAGCAGTGGCAGATGGACGGATCGCCGGCATCAGTGTGCCAGGTGAAGGCTACCGGGGACATGAGGAGCGTGACCTGCAAGGCCGCTGGCTGGCCCCCGGCCTGATGGACGGTCATATGCACATTGAAAGCACGATGATGGTACTCTCTGAATTCGCGCGCCTGGTGGTACCACGCGGTGTAGTGGCGGTGATACTCGATCCGCACGAATTTGCAAACGTGATGGGCGTGCCGGGCATTCGCTACGTGCTCGAATCCGCGCGCGGTCTGCCTCTTTCCACCTACATCATGCTCTCTTCTTGCGTACCTGCCTCTTCCTTCGAGAGTCCCTATCAGGTGTTGCAAGCTGACGACTTGCTGGACCTTTTGCAAGAAGAGCACGTGCTGGGACTGGCGGAGATGATGAATATGCCGGGCGTGCTCTCAGGCGATGAACAGGTACTGGCGAAGATCCGGGCCACCCTTGCACATGGCCTGGTGGTTGATGGACATGCCCCAGGACTGCGTGGACGCGACCTCTGCGCCTATGCAGCCGCCGGTGTGATGTCCGACCACGAATGTACAACGATAGAAGAGGCGCGTGAACGGCTGCGTCTCGGTATGTGGCTGATGATCCGTGAAGGTTCGGCGGCCCGCAATCTGGAAACGCTGTTGCCACTGGTACAGGAGCTACATCCGCCGCGCGCCTTCTTCGTCACCGATGACCGCGACCCGCAGGATCTCACCTCGCGCGGCCACATCGACTCGATGGTGCGCCGGGCCATCGAACTCGGCCTGGACCCTCTTGAAGCAATCAGGCTGGCATCGTATAATACTGCGCAATACTTCAGACTGCATGATCGTGGCGCCATCGCTCCCGGTTTCAGGGCCGACATGGTTGTGCTGGATGATCTACGCACCTTCCAGGTTGAAAGCGTCTACAAGGATGGCAGGCTGGTCGCGCATAGCGGACAATTGCTAGTCGATATACCGACCAGCGCACGCGACGCGGCAGGCAGCATCACCGGCACCATACGTATCGGCAACCTCAGTGTAGCCGACCTGCGTATCCCCGGTGTGCCGGGGCCGGTCGCAGTTATCGGCATCGAACCGGGTCAGATTACCACCCGCCACCTGCGTGAAGAAGCGCCCATTCAGAACGGCGAGATCGTGGCTGATCCCCGGCGCGATCTGCTCAAGCTGGCAGTGATCGAGCGGCATCATGCCAGCGGGCGCATTGGTCTGGGGCTGGTCAAAGGCTTCGGCCTCAGGCGCGGGGCCATCGCATCGAGCGTCGCACATGATGCGCATAACCTGGTCATCGCCGGAGCCAGTGATCACGACATGCTGCAAGCTGCGCAGGTGTTACAGGGGATAGGGGGTGGATTTGTCTGCGTCGTGGATGGTGTAGTGCGGGCAAGTGTACCGCTACCGCTGGCCGGCCTCGTTTCGCCTCTACCCGCAGCCGAACTGGTAAAGCAGCTCCATCAACTCGATGCCGCCGCTGCCGACCTCGGTTGTGTGCTGGACCATCCCTGTATGACGCTCAGTTTTCTCTCACTTTCGGTCATCCCTGCTCTCAAGCTCACTGATCAGGGATTGATCGACGTCGAGACCTTTACTCAGCTTCCACTACAGTCGTTAAGGTAACTTTATATGCTGCATAAGCTCGTCGAATACCACTGGCTAGAGCACATTGACGATGCGCTGCTCCTGTTAGGGCGGCTGGATGTCAAGACCGTACCGCTAGCCGGTGGCACCTATTTACTTGGCCTCCACGATGACACCATCCAGGCTGTGGTCGATTTGCGCGACCTCGGCCTGGCCTATATTTCCGAAAACCAGCAGGGATTGCATATCGGTGCCATGACAACCCTGCAAGCGATGGTCGATGCGCCTCTGCTCAAGGGATACGCTTCCGGCCTGCTCGCGCGCGCCGCCCTGGTCTCATCATCTTCTCGTTTAATCCGCAATTGTGCAACGATTGGCGGCACGATAGCAGTGGGAACTGCGGCACAGGCGGACCTGCTTACCGCCCTCGCCGCGCTGGATGCAGAGGTGGTCGTCCGCTCAGGTTCCAGGACAGAGGTAAACCTGAGCGGCGGGACGCACGAGCGTCCCGGCCTTGCGCTCTCAGGAGTTGTTTTTAAAGGCAAGCAAGAGCGGCGTCCCTCCAGCCTCTTGTTCAGTCAGGAGCGGCGCCCCAACGAGTTGATCATAGAGGTGGTAGTGCCACCTCTCGCTACCGGCAGCGGCGCGGCACTATTGCGTATCGCACGCACGCCGTCAGATAGCGCGTTGCTCAACGTTGCAGCTCTGGTCGAGATCGCCGAAGGGATGTATAGGCGGGTCCGCCTGGCTTTCGGCGGAATAAACATGGAACCTGTACGAGTCAGGGCGATAGAGCGCCAGCTAGAAGGACAGCCGATCAGTCGTCCGCTGGATACACAACGCATCCTGGCGGCGGTGCGCAACGGCATAACGGAGTTTCGCCCACCTGCTGATCCACAGGCCAGCAGCGGCTATCGCCGGGTCAGCGGGACGAGCCTGGCGTATCGCGCGCTGGAAGAGGCCGCAAGTATTGCGCTGTGGCGTGGCGTCGTGTCTTCAGAAAAAGGGGGGTAAGTATGGAACTCGAATTGCGTATCGACGGAGTGGTCGCCAGCCTGGATATCGCTCCTAACGAATCGCTGCTCTCACTGCTGCGACGAGAAGGACATTGCAGTGTGAAGCAGGGTTGTGAGACGGGAGACTGCGGAGCCTGCACTGTGCTGGTGGATGGAGTACCGCGCCCGGCCTGCGTCATGCTGGCAGCCCAGGCCGGAGGTTGCACAGTGTCAACCGTTGAAAGCCTGGGGTCAGCACGCAAGCTGCATCCTCTTCAACAGGCGTTTATAGAGATGGGCGCTGCCCCATGCGGCTTCTGCACGCCGGGCATGTTACTCTCGGCCTATGCTTTGCTCCAGCACAATCCGGCACCGACCGAGAGCGAAGTGCGCGATGCCCTCTCCGGCAATCTCTGCCGTTGTACCGGCTATGCCAGGCCGGTACAGGCCGTACTACGAGCCGCCGCTATCTTGCGCGGCGCACAGGTAAAACCGCTTGAATACCAGACATTCCAGGCAGCAGAGGAAGGGCAAGGTACTGCAAAAACCGACGCAAAAGTACAGGGAGGAAAAACCGAACCGCGCATCACGATTCCAATGCAGCGGCTGGCCGGCCCTTTAAATAGCAGAGCATATCGCAACCACACCCACACTATCGAAAGGCCGGTGTCTCCGACAGATGCGCTCAAAAAGGTGACAGGACTCGCATCTTTCGCGGCTGACTTCAAGCCGCATCAGATGCTTTATGGCCGCATTCTTACCAGCCCGCATGCCCATGCTGTAATTCGCAACATTGACACCTCAAAAGCAAAGGCCCTACCCGGTGTGCATGCTGTCCTAACCTATAAAGATGTGCCGCGTATTCCTTTCTCAAGTGTGGAATACGGTGGCCAGGAAGAGACTCTACAGGATCAGTTCTGCCTGGATTATGTTGTACGGCACGTAGGTGATCGTGTTGCTCTCGTTGCCGCTGAAATGCCGGAAATTGCTGAACACGCATTAAGCTTGATCGAGGTCGAATACGAAGTGCAACCGGCTATTTTTGATCCCCGCCAGGCGCTTGATGCCAATGCTCCGCGCCTGCACACCGAATCTGAATCACATGGTATTTTCGATGCTGCGCACAATATTGCCGCGCGCGTAGGCTATGAGCAGGGCAACGTTGACCAGGGCTTCCAATCGGCTGACCTCATCGTCGAAGGCGAATACAGCATTCCTCTGACACAGGCGACGCCACTGGAAACCCATACAGTTGTCACCTGCTTTGACGAAGATGACAGGCTGGTAGTATATACTGGCTCTCAGGCTCCTCACCACGTGCGCCGGGCGCTGGCTCAGGCGCTGGATGTTCCGCTCAGCCGCATCCACGTCATACGATCAGAGATCGGCGGGGGATTTGGGATCAGACAGGAACTTCTGCTGGAGCCGCTCTGCGCACTGCTGACCATTGCTACTAACCGGCCTGTGCTCCTGACTCTCACTCGCACTGAAGAGTTTACCAGCAGCCGCGTGCAGCAGCAATCTCTCCTGCGACTCAAAACGGGGGTCAGGCGCGATGGCACGCTGGTCGCCAACCAGCTTGTACTACTCACCAGCACCGGCGCTTATGGAACGCACCCTCTCATCGGACAGCGCATGCCTCCATTCAGTGCGCTTTCGCTCTACCCCTGTCCTAACTTGCGCTTCGCTGCCGAGGTAGTCTATACCAATCTGCCACCATCCGGCGCCTATCATGGCTACGGTTCACCACAGGAATTCTTCGCACTCGAAAGTCATATGGACGAAATCGCCCGGCAACTGGGTATGGATGCGCTCGACCTGCGCCGCAAGAACTGGATCAAGACCGGCGATGCTTACCCGCTGTACCAGCCAGCCCGGCAGCATGCCGACAGCGGGCCGCGACTGGCAAGCTGCGGTCTGGCGGAGTGCCTGCGCATCGTGGAAGAGAAGCTGCGCTGGAAAGAGAAGCGCGGCGGAACGAGCAGCAGTCGGCAGCGGCGCGGTATCGGCATCGCGCTCTCGTGCTACGGCCATCCCGCCGGCAACATATACAACGGAGCCGGCGTCAGCGGAGCGATGATCAGGCTCAACGAGGATGGCTCCTTCGACCTGTTTGCCGGCACCAGCGACGCCGGTAACGGCTACACGACACTACTGGCTCAGATGGCTGCCGAAGTGCTCGGCGTCCCTGTCGAAAACATTCAGGTCCATTCATCCGATACAGATATCGTTCCCTATGAAATCGGCGCCAGTGGTCCGGCCACGCTGTACGCGAGCGGAGGAGCGGTGCTCAAAGCCGCTGAACAACTGCGGCGACAGATCCTCGCCGTCGCCGGGCGGCGGCTGAAAATGCTGCCTGAAAACTTGCTGATCAACGCGGGGATCATCACCACGCCTACAGGAGAGCGAGCCTTTACCATCGCAGAGATTGCCACATACACACTCTTTGTTGAGGGGCGCCAGATCATGTCCACTGCCACTTGGAAAGCGCAGCAGGAGCCTGTTTCGTTTGCAGCGCTGGGCGTAGAAGTGGAAGTGGATAGCGAGACCGGCGGCGTACGTGTGCTTAAGGCCATTTCGGCTGTCGATGCAGGATATGTGATCAATCCCCTGATCCTCGAAGGCCAGCTTGAGGGGGGCATGGCGCGTGGCCTGGGAAGCGGCTTATGTGAAGAAGTGCTCTACGATCAGAAAGGCGCGCTGCTCACCACCAGTTTGAGAGATTATCATATTTACGGCGCCCTGGAAATGCCAGAACTCCAGACATACCTCATTGAGACACATGATCCCACAGGCCCTGCCGGCGTAAAAGCCGTCGCGGAACTGCCGCCGCTGGCTCTAGGAGCGGCCATTGCCAACGCGGTTGCCGACGCGGTTGGCGTGCGCATTCGCCAGCTTCCTCTTACTCCTGAGCGGATACTGCACGCGCTTCATGCCAAAACGCAAGCACAGCCACAGACACAGACGGCGAAGCCATGAACTGGACAGGGGAGAGGGATGCCGGTGGTATCGGCATCCCTTTCTTCAACAGAAAATGCAAGCAATCGACGATGAGATCCAGACGCTGGCAGACATAAAAAAGCTCCTGATGAACAGGATTCGCCAGATACAGAATAAAGAAATACAGTTTCTCCAGGAACAGACAGGATAATCGGACACTGGCCTTCTACCTGAGCAGGCGGGCGACTTCGGCATCGGTCAGATAGCGCCATTGGCCCGGCGCCATCCCCGCCAGTCTCAGCGGTCCGACGCCGACGCGCACCAGACGCAGCACCGGATGCCCCACCGCTTCTAGCATGCGGCGCACCTGCCGCTTGCGTCCTTCGTGGATCGTTAGCGCGAGCCAGCTCTCGCCATCCACGCGCCGCAACAGGCGCACCCTGGCCGGCGCTGTCCTATGTTTCCTTCCATCGTCTTCTGCAATCACAACGCCCTGGCGCAGCCTGGTCAGGTCAGCCTCATCAGGGTGGCCGCGCACAAGCGCCTCGTAGTGTTTCTCCATCGAGTAGCGCGGGTGAGTAAGGTGCAGCGCAAAATCGCCATCATTGGTGAGCAGGAGCAGACCGCTGGTGTCGAGATCCAGGCGACCGACCGGGTAAAGACGGACGCGGCGCAGCTCCGGTGGCAGCAGATCAAGCACAGTGGGACGTCCCTGGGGATCATTGACGGTGCTGACGTAGCCGGCGGGCTTGTACAGCAATACATATATATGCTGAGTGCTCGCCTGCACCACTTTGCCATCTACACTAACCCGATCATGCGCGGCATCAATGCGTGTTGCCGGCGTTGTGACGACCTGGCCGTTGACACTCACACGACCCTCGGCAATCAGTTCCTCTGCATGGCGGCGCGAGGCCACTCCAGCGTGCGCCAGAAAGCGCGCCAGCCGCTCGCCACTGCTCTCATTCGCTTCTGCGGTGTCTCCGGTACTGGACACGTTATTCTCTCCCTTTTTGTTCATATATCCCTTTTCCCGATGACGCACGTATCACATCGTTTCTCGCGGCAGGTCTGTTGATAAATATAGTGTAATCCCTGCTGGCGACAACTTCCCGCCGGTTCCGTCGGCAAGCGCAGCAGTGTACACATGGCGCGTGTAATCTGATTCGAGGGTAGCCCCGGATGCATGGTATAGAGTTCATGCGCCTGCGCGGCCAGCCGTGAATCGTGCTCGATCAAGGCCACAGCCAGTGCGAAGGGCAAAACGACATTAACAATGATAATATCAGCACGCGCAAGACCCACTCCCGCTGTACAAAAGAGCGAGCGCAGGACGCGCAGCCGTGCGGAAGTGTCCTGATAAGCGGGAGAGAGCAACAGGGCGCGCAGAGTCTGCCACGCGCCATCTTCGTGCCAGCGATCCGTCAGCAGGCCCAGAGCGCGCAGACGTCTGGCATCCAGCGGCGGGGGCTGTGCCATACGTCCAAGTAGTTCGGGCAGATCCACCGGCAGGCCGAGCAGGCGGTAGCCAGCGGCGCGAAAAAAAGCGCGATCCCGCCCGTAGCCCAGACTTTCTGCCAGAGCCGGGATCAGCACATGATCGTGCATATTGCCCGCCATGTGCAACTGTTCCACGAAGGTCTGAGCCTTCAGCTCGAAGCGCAGTAGCCCGGCCTGGCGCAAAAGCTCCCGCCGCTCATCCTCGTCGAGGCGCTGCATCACCGTGTGGCAGGGCCAGGTGAGCGGCTGCTCATGCTCATTACCGGTGGCAAGGGGTAGATCATAGAGCGAACAGGTGGGAACGACTACGCCGTCCTGGCGCTGTGCCGGCCTGACCTCATCACACATCAGTACGACATGCAGGATCACGTTATTGTAGCGTGGATCGCTGTGATGCCGGTGTACAAACCACTCGCTGGCGCGAGTATGAAATTCAATATCGCCTGCCAGCTTTGCGCCCGCTGGCATTGCCGGCGGCTGCCTGATGGGCAGGCGAGCGAAAGGGGCGGGAGAAGGGCCGGCGCAACTGAGCACGGCATCACGCACATCGGGTCCGCTAGAGCCGCCGGGCCGGCCCGCGTAGAGCAGGCGCAGGCGTTCACCACTGTTCAGCAGTAGCAGGCAGCCGGGGGAGAGATTCCACCAGCGCCGCGCCACCTCTTCTTCGTATGGACAGAGACGTGCTGCATCCAATTATTGCGGCTCCGCCGGACGAATGGCCTGCATCTCCAGGGTATCGTCATCAGTGTTCTCAGATATGGCTTGCGCCTGGGGAACAGGCTGGTGAGTGTCTGTCGTGTCTGGCTGCACTTCTTGCTCTATTTGCTTTTCACACTCTTCGATATCTTTTCCCTCTTGCTTATCTGATTCAGTAGACGATATATCTATATTTTTCTCCTGCTCGTTGGAGAGCAGTGCATTTTCTAGCTCTCCTTCCTCGCGCAGAGCAGTGATGATCTGTTGCCAGTCTTGCTCATCTTGCTGCTCGCGTTCATCTACTATAGACTGTTCGCCGGTGTTCGCCGTAGACTGCTCTTCTTCCGCAGTGCTGGAGAGCGCAGTATTGTATTCTTCATACCCGGTATGCAGCGGCTGTTCTCTGGTTTCTGAATGTGGGGAAGCGCTGCTCAGGCGGGCCGCCTGTTCTTCGGCTGCGCGAGCTGCCTCTTCGGCTTCATAGGCGCGGGCCTGGGCATGCTCGGCCTCTGCCCGCAGTTCAGACAAACCCTCTTCAAGATGGCGTCCATAAGTTACGCCCTGTTCCAGGCGTTCTATTGCCTCATAGACGCGCTCCACTGCACGGTATGCTTCTTCCTCAGCAGCCTCTGCAACTTCCCGGGCCTCTAAAGCACGTGTGACGGCTTCTTCTTTCATTGTACTGGATTCCGCAGTAGCGGGTGAAGCCTTTGCCTCTCCAGTGGCTCTCGCTTCCTCTGCCAGCACGATGCCGTGCGGCGAAGGTAGTTGTTCCACTGGCTGTGAGGGGGCCGGGGCCTCGTTGCCAGGGACAGCAGGCACTATCGGTTGCCGCTGGAGCTGTGTCAGTTGCTCTTCCAGGTGTACTACACGGGCCTGGCGTTTCTGCACGCGAGCCTGTGCATCGCGCAGGCGCTCTTCTGCTTTACGCAGCTCTTCCTGTGCCTTCTGTAAACGTTCTTCCAGGCTCTTCTCTTGCTTGTCTTGCTTTTTTTCTTTCTTTTGTATCTTCTTCTGTTGTGAAGTCTGATCCTTCTTTGCCATAGTTACTTTTTCCTCTGAAAACGGGGCAGAACCTGTTTCCTTTGCTCTATAAAACGGTTACCGATCAACGATAGCCGTGCCAGTAAATAGAAACTTGCCACTCCTACTATAGATTACGCCGCTCACAGTCACAAGCGGAAAAGGCAGAAATACCAGAACCCATAATGGCTAAACGGTGGACAGCCGGGCAATACATCAGGTACGATAGGTCCTGAATGAGAAGACGGTGCGATTGATCAGGAACTTGCTCCCTGGGAGGCGGACTTGCAAAATGGCAAACGCAGATAAAAAGAGGGCTTCTTTCTTTGTATTGATATTCCCCTATCGTTATCGACAGTTTTTCCGCCTTATTTTTGCCATAGGATGCGCTTTCTTCTGTGTTGCGAGCGTCATCCTCAGTGCTCCGCCAGCGTATGCTGAGAGCATGCCGGGCGGCGATGTCAGGAATCCGGTAATTCAGGCAGTTGATATCGCCAGACCGGCGGTAGTGCGCATCATCACGACGCTCAACGGGCGTCTGACAGTGCAATTTTCGCCGGTACACCGCGCGAATTTCCCCCAGAACGGCGGGAGTTATCCTCTGAAGCTTTCAGGCAGTGGTGCGTTTATCTCTTCTCAGGGCGACATTCTCACCGCCGATCATGTTGTCAATCCTCCGAAGGACAAAACAACTGATCAGTTTTTATTTCAGGTAGCTGCACCGGATGTCGCAGATTACTATAATCGCGTATTTCGTCCAGCGATGCCGGTCAAGCCGGAAGATATGCTCGGTGCGCTGGTCAGTGGCTATTTCCCTGCTAACACGACGTATGGCCGACCAGCCAGTGAGGTCTATCTCAGTACCGATTACACCGGCCTGCTAGAATCTGCTTCGCTTGGTGGTCTGCCGCCCTGGGCACATGCAAAAGTTGACGCCATCAAGCAGGAAAGCGATTTTAACGCAAAAGATACCGCTATTATTCATGTGAATATCAACGATACGCCCGCACTCAATCTGGGCGACTCTGCCGGCGTTGAGCCGCAGGATGAACTGACCGTCATTGGTTTTCCCGGCAGCGGCGATGTGAGCGAGAAAAAACTGCCCGATACTTTTCTTACCTCGTCGATTAATAAGCTCTTCGTCAGTGCATTGAAGACCAGCGATGCCGGGGCGCCCGTCATCCAGGTGAGCGGTAACATCGAGCATGGCGACAGCGGCGGCCCAGCCCTCGATGCTCAGGGGAATATTGTAGGCATCGTCAGCTTTGGCCTCTCAGAGACTGGTGGCACCACGTTTCTCCAGGCCAGCAACAGTGCGCGCGCGATGGTACAATCGCTCGGCCTGAACACCACGCCGGGACCATTTATGCAAACGTGGACGCAGGCTTTTAAGGCGTATGCTTCGACGACTCCCGGCCACTGGCGCCAGGCTCAGCAGCTTTTCACACAAATCAAAACAAAATATCCCCATTTTCAGGCCGTCACTCCTTACCTGCAATATGCTACTGTTCAGGCAAAGAAAGAACCGGCGCCAGCATCGCCGACAACTGTTGCCAGTGTCAATGTAAATTCTCTCCCTGTGTTCGGCCTCATCCTCATCGCTCTGGCTCTGCTCACTGTGGTACTTCTTGCGCTTTTCCTTGTAGTACGCAGCAAGAACCGGAAGCGGCATTCCTCTCAATCTTCTGCTATGGCGTCAAGAAACAACGGCTTTGCTGCATACTATGACCATGCCGCCTATGCTCCCCCGCCCGCAGTAGTAAGTCAACAGGCGATAGCGCAGCAACAGGATTTTCCTCCTCTTCCTCCTACACCGTATTCCGCCTATCCCTTGCAGAAAACAGCGCCACAGGCACCTGTACGCACCGCTCTTTCCGAAGAATCACGCCTGGAACAGACGGCGCCACAGCAGGCCGTTCGGGTACCGGCATCACCGCCGATGCCAGCGACACCACCGGCGTTTCCGATGAATCCCCGGCCAGAAATGTTCGATGAGTCGGCATTTGAATAGCAGGAATAGGATTTGATGCCATCCTTCATAATAAAAGTACAGGAGAGGTAAGAAGAGGCATCGACTGCTATCAAATCTATGACGATAATCACGTGTGGAGAGGTGTGGATGGCAGCCATGAAAATTATGCTTGCGGATGAACACCGTCTGGTCATGGAAGGGATCAGGCTGGCGCTGGAGAAGTATGCTGAGTTCGCGGTAATAGGAACCGCCCAGGATGGAATCACGCTCCTGGAGCGATTCAAGAAGCAGATACCCGATATTGTACTGATGGAACTGCATATGCCCCGGCTTGGCGGCCTTGAGACGTGCAGATTGATTGCGAGGAAGTATCCCCAGGTGAAGGTGATCATTTTGACAGCATGTCAGTCTGACATGTATGTGGGAGAAGCTTTCCGCGCCGGCGCCAGGGGATATATCAGTAAAACTGTGACTGCCCAGGAACTCGCGGCGGCGCTGCGCACCGTCTATGAGGCTGGTATACTGGTCCCTCCTTTTGCCGCTCTGCACCTGTTACGCACGCCGACCCGCAGAGACACAGTCGAAAGCGAGCCATTGCAGCATCTCACAGCCAGAGAGCGGGAAATTCTCTCTCTGGTCGTTGAAGGTCGCACAACGCATGATATCGCCGGATTTTTCTTTATCAGTCCGAAAACCGTCCGCAATCACCTGAGCCATATTTATGAGAAGCTAGGGACGAGAGATCGTTTACAGACTGTTCTGTACATGCAACAACTATTCCAATGCCAGCGATTACAAATGGAGAGCGTGAAAGGAAATAGTTAAATGAGTGGTGTAGTGTGGCAACAATCATTGATACCGCAGGAGATGAATGAGAGAGAATATACATATAAGATGCTTCAGACAACCTGCTGTATTGTTGGTGCAGGACCGGCAGGAGTATTTCTGGCTCTGTTACTGGCGCGTCAGGGCATAACAGTGACACTGCTGGAAGCGCATAAAGATTTTGACCGCGAGTTTCGCGGCGATACGATTCACCCGGCTATCCTGCAAATTTTGGACGAACTCGGTCTGGCGGATCGCTTGCTTCGACTCCCCCACACGAAGGCCAGTTATGTCCAGTTGCATACTTCTGCCGGTCTGATTCCTTTCGACGACTTTCGTTACCTGAAAACGCCCTATCCCTACATCATGCGTATGCCGCAGGTAAAGTTTCTTGAGTTTCTGGCAGCCGAGGCAAAGCAGTATGCCAGTTTTCAACTGGTAATGGGTGCGCGCGTAGAACAATTAATTGAAGAAGATGGGGTGATTCGCGGAGTACGCTATCGGGGAAGTGATGGGATGGTTGAGGTGCGTGCACTGCTGACGGTTGGCGCTGATGGTCGCTTCTCCTGGACGCGCCGGCTCGCGGGTCTGATTCCTCGCAAGCTTTCGCCGACCCTGGACTTTCTCTGGTTCCATCTACCACGCTACGTCGATGATCCGCAAACAGAAGCCGTCGATCTCTACCTCTCGCCCGGTCTCTTTCTCGTGCTGCTCAATCGTGGGGAGCAGTGGCAGGTAGGATGCGCTATCGGCAAGGGGACCTACCAGCAGGCGCGAGAAGCGGGTATAGAGGCTCTACAATGCTCAGTTGCTGGCTGTGTTCCCTGGCTGGCCGACCGTGTGAAAGTGCTGCGGGACTGGAAACAGGTTGCGCTGCTCTCCATCGAATCGAGTCGCCTGGACCGCTGGTATCGTGCCGGTCTGCTGCTCATCGGCGATGCCGCCCATGTTATGTCGCCTGTTGGCTCGGTTGGCATCAATCTCGCCATTCAGGATGCAGTGGCGGCAGCAAACAGGCTGAGTCTGCCCCTCAAGCAGCACTGCGTGTCGCTCAACGACCTGGCTGCCGTCCAGCGACGCCGCGAGTGGCGTACTCGCATCGCCCAGACCTGGATACGTTTTGTGCAGCAACAGATCGTCAGAGCACTCAATGCCCACAAACCTTTTCAACTACCCCCCATCGCGCATCTCCTGCTGCGCTCTCCCGCCGTACGCACACTACCAGCCCGCATCACGGCCCTGGGTTGCTGGCAGGAACATGTGCGCCGCGAACTACGTTGATTGTTACACGCGCTCTCTCTGCATTATCAAGAGACCCGGCGGTTTCGGGGTCCAGGGGACGCCTGGCTGATGACAGAGCCAGCGCTCTCCCAGGTTACGTGTTTTTTCCCTGGCCGGGGCTGGCTCCGGGTATGGACGAGAGTCGAAGCGGGTCAGACTCCCCTTGCATATGTACCCGGAGCTATTGCAGAATCATGTAAGAGTTAGCAAAAGATGATAGATGAGGGCGTAGCCAGGTTCGCTTTGTGTCTCGATTGAGAGTAAGAATGCACCTGCTGTGATTGTTTTGAGAGCAAAAGAGGCTATAGTATAGAGGGTTATGGGATTCTGTGCTCTCATTAATTTTTCAGTACGGAAAATTTCGTTGTAGCGCGGTTTATACTCTTACAGAGAATAAAAGATCGGTTTGTGTAAAAAGCTTTCATAGCACAACCGGCCAGGAGATGCAGAGGAATGTTTCAACGTATATTCCTTGCTTTGCCGCTAATCTTGCTCTTTTTCTCACAGCAGTTAGCGCCGGCTCAGATGCAGGCGCCAGCCAAAAGCTACAGCGCGGAGCGATTCGACCAGGCGATCACCGTGCAGCAGGATGGCTCCTTGCTGGTACAGGAGACGATAGTCTTCAAATTCAGTGGTGGATCGTTTACTTATGTCTATCGCCACTTACCGGCCAGCAAAACCGATGGCGTCTCCGTCCTTTCAGCCGCGATGGATGGTCATGTTCTCCCACAGGGGACAGCAGCCGGTCAGGTGGAGATTGTCAACGGCGATCCACTCAAAGTGACCTGGCACTTCTCCCCACTTTCGGATCAGACGCATACGTTTACTCTGACCTATCGGGACCTGGGAGTTGTGCAGAAAACCGCTAAGGGCGACTTTTTGAACTGGGAGATCCTGCCCACTGAGTACGACTACGACATTCGCTCTTCCACCACAACCATCCGCTATCCTGAGCAGGCCGTACCCGTTGACTCTCCACAGATCACACGCGGTCAGGGACAGGTGACAACTGATGCCGGGCAGATTATCGTCTCAGCGCGGGACATTCGCGCCGGCTCACGGCTGGAGATCGCTATGCATTTCCGCGCCGGTACGCTGATTGCAACCGCGCCCCGCTGGCAGCAGCTCCAGGAGCAGGCCAGCACGCTTGTGCTCCCTTCCCTGGCGGGTGGATTGGCGCTCTTTCTGCTCATCCTCTTTCCTGCGCTCTGGCAGTACAGCCGCTATCGCCGCAGAGCCATACCGACAGAAGAGGGCATACGCACCCTGCCTGCACCACCTGACGAACTGCCGCCTGCCATCGCCGGGGCGCTGCTCTCCCCCACCAGCACCGGGCAATGGAACAGCGCACTTGCGACCCTGTTCGACCTGGGTCGGAAGGGCGCGGTGATGATCGGACAGGTTGAAGAGCGGAAAAAGTGGTACAAAAGCTATCCCGATTTCCTGATCACACTGCAAGAGCAACTCCCTGACCTGCGTCCCTACGAACTGGGATTGCTCTCGATCCTCTTCGAGGACAAAGGGGAAAGGCGCACTGCCATCACCATCGAGAAATTCGGGCAGCGTTACATGAGCCGTTCGCGGCGTTTCACAAAGCCGCTGAAACAGGAGATGATCGAAAGGGGATTGATTGATGTGGAACGCTCGCGTATGCGGATGCGCATGTTTGGTATCAGTTTGATCGTGTCTCTGCTGACGTTTGTTGTTGGCGTGACTCTTGTCGCTGTCATCGCCGGGCCGGCGGGCATGTGGCCGCTCATCTTTCTGCCGCTGGCTGTGGGCCTGGCTGCTACTGTTGTATGGATACTCTGGGCCGTCTACGCACCACTCAGCGACCAGGGAGCGCTGGAAGCGGTTCGCTGGCGCGCATTCTCGCGCTATCTCAAGGACGTTGTGCGCGGACGCGAACCCGTTTTTGCGCCGGAGACGTTCAGGGACTACCTGATCTATGCCACAGCCTTCGGCCTGGCCGAGAAATGGGCAAAATTCTTCCAGCAGCAGGGGATGATAGAAGTGCCACCCTGGTTCCATTCGCTGGCGAGGGGCGGAACAAGCGAGGATTTCTCGTACTTCGTGGTCATGATGAGCGCGTCTCACTCCGCAGGCACCAGTAGCAGTGGCGGCGGCGGTGGAGGCGCGGCAGGCGGCGGTGCGAGCGGAGCCGGCTAAACTGGAAGAGAGGCAAGAAGACGGCTCTCGCACCTGCTATAATCATAGATTGCATAATTCTATAACTACGCCGATTGTTGTGTCAGCAGCGCCTCAACTTCGGCGAGCGTTGGCAGTGCAATGATGGCACCTTTGCGGGAGGCAGTCAGTGCGCCTGCTGCGCTGGCTCGCAGCAACGCCGACTTCATCGTCGAGCCGTCCGCCAGGCTGGCTGCCAGCGTGCCGCAGAAAGCATCGCCCGCCGCTGTCGCATCGACTCCCTGCACCTTGAAAGGCGGCTGAAAATGATGCTCTGCCGCCGCGCCGTCTCTCCGACTCCACACGCTCCCCTGCGCGCCGAGCGTGACGATCACGTGCTGGGGTCCCTTCGCCAGCAGATCTTCTGCTGCCCCCTGCGCGCTCTGTGGTGTCGAGACTGGTTTCTGCGAGAGGATCGCGGCCTCGACTTCATTGACAATCAGAATATCAACCAGAGCGAACAGTGTATCTTCGGGCAACTCGCGCGGGATAGGAGCTACGTTCAAGATAGTCGTCATGCCGAGCTGGCGTGCGACATGCAGGCCGGTTTCATAAGAAACTCTGCTGGTCTCGCACTGTGCCAGAAAAATTCCCTGATCGTTCCTCTCAGCGCGATGTGCTCGTGTTGTCCGTAAAGCCGCCTCGACCGTCTCGCCGGGTACGGCCAGATTGGCAAGGGGCGCAGCCACAATCGCATTCTGCCCGCTCTCCTCAGCAATGATGATCACGGAAACACCTGTGCCGATATGTGGGTCGCGCTCGACATAAGTGCTGTCGATGTTCTCGCGCTTCAACTCAGGAAAGAAGGCATCGCCAAAGGTGTCCATACCTACACGCCCGACCAGCGTGACACGCGCACCCATGCGCGCGGCTGTGATCGCCTGGTTGATGCCTTTCCCGCCGAGAAAGATAGCAAAATCGTTGCCGATCAACGCCTCGCCGGGCAGAGGAAAACGTGACGCACGCGCTACAAGGTCGGTGATCAGGCTGCCGAGCACAACTACTGTCCCCATTCTCCCGCTCCTTTCCTGCTAGAACTTTTTTTTGTATATGTTTTACATGTTGACCAGAGCCACGCCCACGAAAATTGCGCCGACACCGAACCACTGGCTGCTCTGCAACTGCTCGCGCAGAAAGATCCAGGCCAGGATGACTGTCACCACGCTGTAGAGCGAGGAGAGGACGGTAATGATCGACACCTGCCCCAATGTGATGCCGAACGCATACGCGACGTATGCCAGTGTATCAAGCACGCTGACGCCGATGATTGCCCACCAGATTCTTCCACGTGGCAGGCGAATCGACTGCCGCAGCAGCGGCGCGCAAACTGTGAGCAGGCAGGGCGTCATCAATCGTATCAGCCAGATTGGAACGACGCTACCCAGCACTGGCGTCACACGAAAACCAAGCAGCCAGAACGTTATCCCATAGCTGACGGCTGCGAGCAGCGCCCAGATAATGCCTGGCACGGCTTTGCTCTTACCTTTGTCTGGCAGCTCTTGCCGCGCAGGCAGCTTGACCAGCGGTGTGGCCGCAGCAATAACGCCTAGCAGAACGATGCCTATGCCGATATCGTGCAGGTGAGAGAGCGTTTCTCCACTCAGCACGGCCAGCAGTACGGTCACAGCAGCATAACTGGCCGCAATAGGCGAGACCAGCATGAGCGTGCCAACCTCGAATGCGCGATAAAGGGACGCTGTACTGAGAACATTGAGCAGAACCGCCAGCATGGCCCATGCCCACGCCTGCCAGGAAGCGCCGGCCAGCAGATGCTGTAGTTCACCTGTGCTGAGCAAGAACACACTCAGGCCACAGACACCAGCCAGTTGAATGAATAACAGTGTACGATAGGTGCCAATACGATGCGTCACATGACGCGCTAAAAAGTCGCCGGCTCCCCAGCCGACGGCTGCCACAAGGCCAAGAAAAATACCCATGCATATATGGTATCACAGGAAGCGGAACCAGCGTAGTGATATCCCTGCCTGAGCCAGGGATGTTCCCATGCGCGTGAACTTCACAGGTGGGACACCAACCCCGCGACGCGGGGACCCTCGTGTTTCCGGGCGAGGCCCTCCTGGACCTCCCCTTTCCGTGCAGTTCACGCCTATGAGCCTATGAGGCCGATCCTGGATTCCCACGTCATTAGCTGGCATCAGCATTATTCGAGAGCACCCGGTAGAAATCGGGCAGCGAGGGTTCCCCCCACCCGGTAGCGTAATCCCAGCCGGTGCTGGCATTGTAGTAGAGATTATTCCCTCCTGTTATATCGCGGAATGGATGCAGGTTACCGGGTGTGTTAGCAGCCAGGTAGAAGGTTCGTGGACCAAAGTAGTACAGGCCCTTCTGGTTGATCAGGCCCTGATTGACCAGTGCCATACCAGCAGCCCAGATCGGTGCAGCCGCACTCGTGCCGCCGCTGGCATACCATTTGCCCCGATAGAAAATCGGCAGATTGTCAGCAATGGCCGCAACATCAGGCACCTGGCGATAGCCGGTCGAATACTTATTCGTGACCCCGACTCCCGTTTGCCAGTCTGGCTGCTTGAAGAACTGGCTCAGACCGCCGCCGCTGCCCCACTGGTTGCGGCAGACGGCTTTATTTGAACCGTCCGACCAGACGACGCTCTGCGCCTGCGCGCCTCTGCCCTGCACCATCGTCCCGCCAACTGCTACTACATACGGATCATTCGCCGGGAAACTGACCGAAAGTCGCCCATAGACACGTGTTGTAAAGGCGCCACAGTCTCCACTGGCGACAAACACCGTCATATGTAAGGCTTTGGTAAGAATTTGAATACTCTGATCTATCGCGCTGAAATTAGAACGACCGATCCCCGTCTCCGACGCGCCCAGGCTGATGCTCACGATGCCTGCCGAATGTTTGTTCTGCGCGTTGTCATTGATAATCTGGCGCAGCATGGCATTGACCGCCTGGAAAGAGGCGCTACCGCTCTGATAGACCACCAGATTAGCCCTGGGAGCCAGCCCCATGATCATCTCCAGGTCCAGCGTCGTCTCGCCACCCGGTTCCGGCGCTTCACCGACCGTTACCGTCTTGATGGGATTCCTGGCCCCCACGCAGGAGCCGTAATACGCGACATCCGCAGGGTTGAAGGTGTCAATCTCTACCAGGTTGATGGTCATGCCCTCTCCACGCCAGCCTGCTTTCCAGAGCTGATCAAAGCCATAGGCACGCGCGACCGCAGACGGCGAGACACCTCGTGAGAGCACCTCACAGCCAGCAGCAGCCTGTCCCTTCTGCGCCGAGAGGGGAGTGGAAGATGCACGGTGTTCCGGTGGCAGGCTGTAATTCTCCAGCCCCGTCACCGCCAGAATCTTGCCCGCGATCACAGCCGGCACTCTGGGCATCTGCTTCGGATCAGGCGTAAAGAACGTTCTTTTATCGAGCGTATGAACGACAAACTTCGTTTGCAGCGCACGCGCCACAGACCCGGCCTGCGCATCAACGGTCATGCTTGTGCGTGTCGCATCCAGTTTTACTGTCGCATTTTCTATGCCGAAGAAGGCTTTTGCGCGCTGAAAATCCTGCTCGCTGATGCCGAATTTGTTCGCCAGATCAGCGGCGCTGATCGTGTCGCCTGGTTTTGCAACATTCTTCTGCTCAAGTTGATCGAGCGCCGCCTGGTCAATTTTAAATGTGACCTCGATATGCAGTCTCTGGTTATCGGGCAGCATCCCGCTCACTGGCGCATTTAACGCTTCGGGTGGCAATCCCAGGTCCAGCGGCACCAGCGCATTTGAAGAAGGAGTTGGAGTTGCCGGTCCGTTTGCGGAATCGCCGAAGCCGCACCCCGCCAGCGCGACCAGCATAACTAACAAACAGCATATACTCATCCTTGCGGATGAACCCAAAAAAGGCACTCGTCGCTGTGATAACAGGCGTCTCTGGCTGCTTTCTCTCTTACGACGAGATGCATGTATATATACCACTGATTGAACCTCCTGAGCAAGATAGCGACTCTATAAGATTAACGAACAAATGTCGCAAATTCGCAAACCAGTATAGCAGTCCTGACCTTGCTCAGAAAGTGAAGCAGTTCACAATAGCCCTTCCGGGTAACGCTCTTCTACACACATGCAGCGACGGTGATACCACAACTACGCGCTTTTCTCGCATCGCTGTAGTACCGCTTGCGAGGACTGTCCTATAGCGGAACAACGGCAATCGCATCAATCACAACCAGGAAGTCGGATGGCACTAACTGCGAGACATACATGACGGTGTTCAGCGGTGGATTGGGCCGGTTGCCCCAGGCGCGCATACTAGCTTCAAAGCCGGGTTGCAGTGGCTGCCCTTGTGCAATATAAATATTCCATTTGATGACGTGCTCCAGTCCGGCGCCGACAGCTTCCAGCGCGGCCTGAATGTTTTTCATCACCTGCGTTGTCTGTGCGCCGATGTCGCCTTTGCCGACGATGGTGCCGGTTGCGGCATCGAAGGCTCCCTGAGCGCCAATGTAGATCGTCTTTACCGCTCCACTGACGACAACGACGTTTGTGTAAGCTGGATTCTGCGGCAGGGTAGCGGGATTGAGGAACTGGACAGAACCTGCTGAAGGAACTTTTTCGGGCTGTTCGGCCATGATTTCTTGCCTCTCTTTCAAGCGATTACTGGAAGTGTTCTGACGACTCATGACGAGTAGTTCTCCCCCAGTATCTCACGCAAAGAGGACAGATCTCTTCCTTATTTGGATCGCCTTGTCGAATGATCAATGATCAGTCTTCAAATAAGCCGGGCTGGTACAGACCCTGCCTGTCCAGCGGATCTGGCGCCCGCTTTTCCCTCGATGATGTTTCTGGCTTTGGGGGGTAGAATACGCCGATGATTAGAAAAGGATTGAGTGATTTTTGATGATACTTCAGAGTAGTTCCTAAAAAGAAATAGAGGTCCTTTTTTGTACAAAATTCGTAGAGATACTTCTGCTTTACCAGACGATTCGCTTCCTCTTCGCTTCCGTGCTTGCGATAACAGTTCCAGTAGAGTGCTCCTATTTCCCAGTCTTCGACCATTATCTTTCGCGGATTCTGGTCGCCATCTGTGAGGAACTTATAAGAGTATCTATAAGGCAATTTTGGAAGCACACGACGTATCTTCCCCTCTCCCTTCTCATCTCGGTCAAACAGATTCATCTGAAGGAGCTGGTCGCGCCACTTTTGTTTCCAATCTCGTTCCACCGGTTCATAGATAAAATCGACAATCTCACGCGGTTTCAAAGTTGCGAGGGATTTTTTCTCCTCACTTTTTGCGCGCCGGATCAACTCTTCCATCGAGGTAAAAACTTCCTTCAAAGCATATTCCTTGCGTCTGGTCCAGTTATCCCTCGTATCTATAGTTTCGCCTGTATGAATGCGCTCTATTCCATGTTTTGGACGATAACTTTCAAGCCGGAAGTCTTTCATATTACGAATCAGATCCAGCGTAAGCCACTGATACTTCGTATACTGATCTGCATAAGGCAATGCGCGATAAGGAATGGGATAGATCCGTATCCACTTACCATCCGGCAGAAAACCAGCGGTACAGACCAGTTCTTCATATTTGCTGGACGGCAGAGGATATGTTTTAACGGCAATCAGCACCTGCGCACCTGGTATCTCGTAAGGTAGATACACTGCTCGTCTCCCCGATGAAACGCTCTGGAACAATATGCAGGACATTCTATATAGAGGAATATACTGTATTTTCTTTCCTATGTCCATAGGGGAGTTCTTCTGTGTTCGCCTGCATGTTTGCTATAGACTGCGCGCTGGAGCCGTTAAGATGAATTACGAGAGGTGTTCTATGTGAGCGTCCTTGAAGATGTTCAACAATCTTATACCGATGGCAGGAATGATAATCTGCTTCAAAGCAAGTAAGCGCCACACGTTTGCGATCAGCGAGAAGCTTTTCCAGTTGTTCGACGGCTGTAGTCTGCTCCGGGAGTATGTGCGTAGCATAATACTCAAACAGTTGCTGGTATGCAGATGGCTCTGTGAGACCTCGCCTCAAGTCTGATGGAATACCGAGATCTGGCAGGTGCAGGTAATCAATGCCTACCATCCTGACTGCGGTCGAAAGTTGCGTCTTAGAAAAGCCATACTTCCTTGAAATAGCATTTTTCCTGACATCAATGAGAACCTCAATGTGATGGGACAACAGGATATTCAGGTAGGCGTCTAGCGAAAGCCCTTCATATCCCAATGTGAATAAGCAGTCTGACTGGAGATGCTGCCCCGGCGATCTGCCTGTCTGTCCGTTTCCGTTGTAATGCAGATCAGGAGAACCAGGAGAAACAGAGACCAGGGGAGAGATCTCATGTCTGGCCAGCGGCAAAAAGTAGCGATCCTGCTGTCGTATTTTACTGATCTCGGCCACACATGCCAGGAGCGTTGAGCGATCTTTTACCTTCAGTTGCTCAGTGTAACCGTCACTATGCTGCTGAAGCTGAAAACGATGACTGGCGGCAAGCAATCCCTGGCCGATGAGGTAGTCCTTATCCTGCGTAAGCAGAAAACTCCAGCTTCTCCCCTGAGAGAAGAAAAAATCATAATAGTTTTTTCCTCTACGCTGGCAGAACGCTTCAAGCAGTCGTCGGCAGTCGCTTTCAGCTAATGAGCCATCGCATATTTCTAATAAAGCTAGCAGCAGTTTTCTTCGGTAGTACATATTCATAATCCCGATACGCTAGAAATTCCACTATTAACATGACGAAAAGAGCGGACAAGAAGCCACTTTCTCTGGTACTTGCCGCAACTTTTTCAAATTGCTGATCGCGGCGGCTCCTTGCCCGTTCCAATCTGCCGCCTGTAGGGGCTATATGTTGCTCAGACAGTAGTTCTTTTGACGAAATCAGCAAGGGCCTGGCCGATTTCCGCCGGCGAGTCTTCCTGGATGAAATGCAGTCCTTTGACAGTAACCTCTTCCTGGTGAAACCAGCTTCGGCAGAATTCGCGCTGCGGGCCTGTGAGAATAGAACCTGGATCGGCATTAATAAACAATTTGGGGATCGGGCTGGTCGAGAGCCATTGAGCATAACCTGCGACGATGCGCGCCACGTCGGCAGGCTCACCCTCAATCGGAATTTCACGCGGCCAGGTGAGCGTCGGGCGGCGCGTTTCTCCCGGTTCCAGATATGGTTTGCGATAGACGGCCATCTCTTCCTCACTCAGCCGTCGTATCACGCTGGCCGGCAGGATACGCTCAACAAAAACATTCTTCTCCAGGATGATCTGCTCTCCCGCCGGAGAGCGCATGGCCTGAAAAATGGATTTCGCGCGCTCGTCCCACTCTTGCCAGGTCACAGGACGCACGATAGCTTCCATATAGGCAATAGCTTTGACTCGCTCTGAATGGCGTTGCGCCCAGTAAAACCCCAGGGCAGAACCCCAGTCATGGACCACGAGTGTGACATTGCGCAAATCAAGCGCATCAAACCAGCCATCGAGATAACGGGCATGATCGACGAAGCGATAAGAATGCTGCGGGGCTTTTCCCGAATCGCCCATCCCTACCAGGTCGGGCGCCAGGCAGCGGCCCAGTCCCTCAAGATGAGGAATGACGTTGCGCCAGAGGTACGATGAGGTGGGATTGCCATGCAAAAAAACGATGGGATTGCCCGCACCAACGTCAATGTAGGCCATGTCGGTGTCGAGAACCGCGATACGCCGCCGCTTATAAGGATCTTGCGCCGAAATCGTGTTGCCGCTCACAATGCCGCTCCTTCATGCTCAATATACAGCGAGCTTTCCTGTCCGAAAAGCTTTAGCTGCTGACGGAAAAGTCTTTGCAATATGACACATGATTCACATATCATATGGCAAAGACGTTGTCAATCAACCGCTGTTTGGGGAAAGGGCCTTGCTGTGTACCGCAAAGCCCTGCATCCCCCTGACCCCTGATATGATATCATACCCATAAACTGAGAAAGAGAGAGATTCATGAAGATCCTTGAAATTTCGCCCCGCATCTACCTCAGTCCAGAGAAGCTGGATGAGAGCATCGCTTTGTACGAGCGGCTGCTGGGAGAGAAGGCCCGCCTGCGTTTCAAGTATGACGAGGTCAACCTCGAACTGGCGCAGGTCGGGCCACTGCTGCTCATCGCAGGCACTGACGAGGCGCTCAGGCCGTTCCGCGCCACGACGGCGACGTTTCTGGTCGATTCGCTCGCAGCGTATCACGAAGTTCTGGTGCAGAGCGGCGCGCAGGTGCTGGATGGGCCGAGGCGTGTCCCCACCGGGATGAACATGACAGTGCTGCATCCAGACGGAACACGCATCGAATACGTGCAACTTAACAAAGAGCAGGTGAGCCACGTCAATTTTGCGGACGCCTCGCATTGAAATTGCAGTGCGCTGATCTTTGCAGTACGCGATCACACGTTATGCCACCGCACGGCGGAAACTGCTGCTGGCCCACCAGAACGTGAGCAGCGCCAGCACACCCAGAATCACAAAGCCTTCTATGACTCTCACATCGCCAAAGTTGCCGAGAAAGAGCGCGCGCGCGGCATCAACAGCATAGGTGAAGGGATTCACGACGGCGATATTGCGTATCACCGCCGGCGCCAGACTCAGTGGCAACATAACGCCCGAAAGCAATAAAAGCGGCATCGTCAGCATGTTCAGCGTCGAGCCGACGGCGTTCTCATCTCTCATGACTAGCGCCAGCGCGTAAGAGAACGAGGCCATCAACAACCCGATGAAGACCAGCAGCACAAACGTGAGCGCAACTCCCGCCAGGTTCGCACGCAGTCCCATCAGCCAGGCTACGACTATAAGCAGGAGCGCCTGGATCAGCAGGATGACAATATCGCGCAGCACGCGGCCAAGCAGCAGCGCCATACGACTTGCCGGTGTCACGCGCAGGCGCTCAATCACACCACTCCGCAGCTCGGCCAGCAGACCATAGCAGACAAAGGCCGCGCTGTAGAAACTCAACATGATCAGCACGCCGGGCGTGAAAACTGCCAGCGCCCCACCCGGCGGAAAACCGGGAACGTTTGCCACAGGGTCGAGCAGCGGCTCGAACAGCAACATGTAACAGATGGGAGCAAACAGGCCGACAATCATCCAGACAGGTGTGCGCAATGTCTCTTTCATACTGCGCACAAAAAGAAACCAGGTATCGCTGAAGAAGTGCATTTTCTTACTCCTTTGCTGTGTGACAACGGCATGATGAAGTCTTTTTTTCAGGCTCCGGCAGCGGATTTCGCTTTCTGGATTCCAGTATTCTGTGCATTTTCTCCGTTTTCGCGCAGAGAGCGTCCGGTGATACGCAGAAAGACGTCATCAAGCGTGGGCTGTGCGAGCGTGATCGTGCGTGGGGCAATATGCGCATTGCCAAGCGCCTGCACCAGTAGTGGCAGCACTTTGCTCCCATCTTCGACATAGAGGCGCAGTTCTTCTTCTCTAGGCTGAAGTTCTTTGATAAAGGGCTGATCCTGTAATACCTGCTGCGCCTGAGCAAGCATGGTACGGTCCAGACCGAGCATGATGGCGTCGTGGGCAAATGAGCGTTTGAGCGATGCGGGCGTGCCTTCGGCTACGATGGTGCCGTGATCTATGATCGCCAGTCGATCACAGAGCATATCGGCCTCTTCGAGATAATGAGTGGTGAGAAAAACGGTAGTGCCGTTTTTGCGCAGCGTGCGAATCTCGTCCCACAGGTGGGCGCGGCTCTGCGGATCGAGGCCGGTGGTAGGCTCGTCGAGAAAAAGCAGCGCGGGACGATGCACCAGTCCCATCGCTACAGCCAGGCGGCGGCGTTCCCCGCCCGAATACGTGCTTGCCAGGCGGTCCGCACAATGCTCCAGTTGCAGCAGCGCGAGCAGCTCGGCGGTCCGCTGCTTTGTCTCTTTTATGTGGTAGAGCTGCGCCTGGAGCAGGACATTCTCGCGTCCCGTTGCGTTGATGTCAACGCCGCCGCTCTGGCTGACATAGCCGATCTGCTCGCGGATGCGCGCCGCTTCGCGCAGCAGATTGTAGCCAGCCACGCGCGCCTGCCCGCCGTCGGGCGGCAGCAGCGTCGTGAGCATGCGTAGGGTGGTGGTCTTGCCTGCACCGTTGGGACCGAGAAAGCCGAAAATCTCTCCTGCGTCCACACTCAGCGTTACGCCACGTACTGCCTCTACCACTGTACGCCGCGTCCTGAAGCTTTTGCGTAAATCGACAGTTTCGAGTAGCGCCATAATCTTCTCTCCTCTTAACAGGTTAATCGGATCTTTATTCAAATTTATATACAAATTTGAATATCCTGTCAAGAGGGAAGTGAGAAAAATTTATCGGGTTTACAGGAGAGAATCAGGGGAGTTCGCCACGCTCGATTTTCGGCATCACATCTTCGATCCAGTGGAGTTCAGAGGCGGCATGCGCTGCCATCAGATGAATGTTCTCAGCAATGTGGCGTCCTGTGCCAGGTGCGCTCAGTTTGCCCTGAATCAGAAAGTCGATGGAGCCGAGTTGTGCGCGCAACAACTCGGCGCGATAGCGCAGCGCAGCGAGCAATTCCTCGCGCGGCATGCAGTCCATAAACGCGACCGCGACCTGGAAGGGATCAATGACTGGCTTCAGATTCCACCAGTATTCGCGTAGCAGGCGCTCAAACTCGCCACGTCCCTTCGGTGTCAGTTCATACAGTGTGCGCGCGACGGCTTTTCCGCGCGGCTGCTCAGGGGGGACGACTTCAATCAAGCCATCCTCAGTCATAGTTTTCAGCGCGGAATAGATAGAGCCATAGGCAATGTTCGTCCACTGGTCCGCGCCCCACAATTCCAGTTCGCGGCGTATATCATAGCCGTGCCTCGGCTGTTTGTAGTGCAGGACACCGAGAATTAACAGGCGTATCTGTGACATAGGTTTTCGTCCGCCGTTTTGAGATCAATTTTACCATTCCGCAATCGTGCCGTCTTCGGTGCGCCAGACTGGATTGTGCCAGGCATGCCCTGTCCTGGCTGCCTCACGAACGGCATCTTCATTGATGGTAATACCCAGGCCCGGTCCCTGTGGAACGGCAACGTAGCCATCCTGGTAGGCAAAGACTGAAGGATCGGCCAGATAGTCCAGCAGATCCGCCTGCGCGTTATAGTGAATGTTCAGGCTCTGCTCCTGGATCAGGAAATTATGTGTGCAGGCGTCGATCTGCAAACAGGCTGCCAGCGCAATCGGACCGAGCGGGCAGTGCGGTGCCACAGCCACATCGTAAGCTTCGGCCATCGTCGCAATTTTACGCAGCTCGGAGATCCCCCCGGCATGCGAAGCGTCGGGCTGAATAATATCGACATAGCCATCCACCAGCACATGCTTGAAATCCCAGCGCGAGTAGAGCCGCTCACCCAGCGCGATAGGAATGGTCGTGTGCTGTGCAATCTCACGCAGCATCTCTTGGTTTTCAGGTAAGACCGGTTCTTCTATAAAAAGGGGATGAAGCGGCTCCAGTTCTTTCGCCAGGATCTTCGCCATGCTTTTATGCAGACGACCATGAAAATCAATGCCAATGCCGAACGCTGGCCCGGTGACAGCCCGTACTTCCGCTACACGTGCTACTACTTCATCCACGCGATGGTGTGAATCGACGTAATGCATCTGATGGGTGGCGTTCATTTTGATAGCGGTAAACCCGGCATCGACGCGCCTGCGAGCGTCCTCGGCGGCAGCAGAGGGCGTATCACCGCCGATCCAGGCGTAGACACGAATCTTATCACGCACTCGCCCACCGAGTAGCTCATAGACGGGCAAGCCACAGGATTTCCCCTTGATGTCCCACAGCGCCTGGTCAATGCCAGCTATGGCGCTCATCAATACCGGTCCTCCGCGATAGAAGCGCGCGCGGTAGAGCTGCTGCCAGAGATCTTCAATGCGCGCCGGGTCCTGCCCGATTAAATACGTGCTCGCCTCGCGCACCGCAGCCGCAACCGCCTCGGTATGCCCTTCCAGAATCGGTTCGCCCCATCCACACAGACCGCTGTCAGTCGAAAGTTTCAGGAAGAGCCAGCGCGGCGGAACGGCAAAAAGTCCCAGTGCAGTAATTTTCATCGCTTTTCAAACCTTTTTAACACGGTTTTAGACTCCCAGTTCCTGTTCAATGTCAGGCAGGCTCTCTGTTATACCAGCAGCAAGCGTTGTACGAATATCATCTTCAAATTGCAGAATATGCTGCAACAGGGTACTACGCGCCTGCTGCGGGTCGCCGCTTTCTATCGCGGTGACGATCTGCTCATGACCACGCTCAGAAAGCGCCGGGCCGCCGGGCCGCTGGCTGGAGATCAGGCGCATGAGGAAAAGCGCCTGGCTGGCAGGCCGCAACGTCTGCGCAAGCAAGCGATTGCGCGCTATATTCATGATCGTTTCGTGAAAGAGGACATCCAGTCGCGTGTACGCTTTGGGATCGTCGAGTACCGCCCGCATGCTGTCAATCTGCTCGTGCAGCGTGCGTATATCCTCCTCACTCCGGCGCTGCGCTGCAAGAGCGGCTACCTCAGTTTCAACAATACGCCGCAGTTCCAGCAGATCATTGAGAAACGACTGATCATGCCCACTGCGTAGTTGCTCGAACAGGATCAGCGGGTCCAGCACATTCCACTGCTCAGGCGGCTGTATCTGCATGCCGCTACCATGCTTTACCGCCACCAGCCCTTTCCCTGCCAGAATGCGCATCGCCTCACGTATCACAGTACGACTGACGCCAAACTGCTGAGCCAGCGTAAACTCCGAGGGCAGGCAGGCTCCCGGCTCCAGTGCTCCCTGCACCACCTGCTGCACAATCTGCCGCACGACGCCTTCATAGAGACGTTGCGTACTCACCGGTCGATAAATCGGGGACGCTGAAGAATCGGCCATTGTACCTCTCGCTTCTGTCAGTTTTCGAGAAAAGACATATGATGACCGTGTGACATATTGACAATAACAAATAATCAGGTTATGCTTTGAGTATAAGGTGAACTCACGGCAAAGTCAAGGGAGGAGCAACCCTTAACCTCTCCCTTTAGGCAGGACGATTGACAGAAAAAGATTATATCGTTATAATGAATACAACGATAGAGAGAGATGGGATGGCGGGGTGCAGTGGTACTGTCTCTCTACGGGAGAACTCATCTGGATGAAAGGAGGGCTTCTTATCAGTTAAAGGAATTCTCGTTAATTTTGATACAGGCATCATTTCCAGTGACAGAGGCGTCCCTACATAGTATGACAGGAGTAAGATGCAATGATAGCAGATGATCAGCACACCGCTATGTCGCAATTATTTCATGACAGCGTTGATCGGCGACAATTCCTCACACGCGCGCTCGCGCTTGGCGTCTCGCTCTCTAGCCTGCCGGCGCTGCTCCAGGCCTGTGGGGAGAGTGGTGCAGCGCCCGGTGCAGGCAGCAGTCTCAAGTTTGCCAACTGGGCCTCCGCCGAATCGGCCACTCGTGACAACATCAACAAAGCACTGGCTGTTTTTGAGAGCCAGCAGCATGCGAAAATCGAGAACATTGGTATCCCTTTCGACCAGGTATTGCAGCAGTTAACTACCATGACCAACGGCGGTAATCCCCCCGACGTCATGCAGTTGAGCGGCAACTGGCCCTACGCCTTGGGCGGAGCCGGCGCGCTGGAGGATCTGAGCAAATATAGCGGTGTCGATGCCTGGCGCAAGGATTCCTTCGCCAATAGTTTTGAGGTCGGCACCTATAAAGGCAAGCTGTATGCAGTTCCTTTCACAATTACCCCGCATGGTTTCTGGTACAGCAAGGACCTCATGAGCAAAGCCGGCTTGAATCCTGATCAGCCCCCGGCCACTATTGATGAGTTAAACCAGATGATGGCGGAATTACGTGGCAAACTGCCGGCTGATACATTTCCCATTGGTATTGATATTTCCAAGACTGAGTACGCCCTGGTGGGCTTCTGGCCCTGGATCTGGACCTTTGGCGGCAACCCCATGGTCGATGACGGACAGGGCAACGTCACCATCAACTGGGCCGACGAGGGAACTATCGCCGCTTTCCAGTGGCTGCAAGACGCTGTGAAGAAACGCTGGACCCCGCCGGATCAGGCCATCAAGGCCGAGCGCGAACTGATGGCAAATGGTAAAATCGCCTTCAAGCTGGACGGCCCCTACCTGACCGGCATCTTCGCTAACACCAATCCGGCACTTAAATCGGTACAGGCAGTGAACGACCGGTTCGGTGTGACCACCACACCAACGGGTCCAGGCGTCAGTACGCCCGTAACGGCTGCCGATATCCATAACCTGGGGATCTCTGCTCAATCACATAACAAAGAACTGGCCTGGAAGCTGATCGAGTTCCTGACCACCTCAAAAGAGGTAATCACCACCTTCCTCATTCCTCAAGGAGGCATGCTGCCGCGTCTGAGTTATAATACAGATCAGAACCTGTACGCAAAGAACTACTCGGATGCAATCAACCAGGCATTTATTAAAAAGGTGATTCCGACGATGCGCCCGCCGGCTTATGGTCCAAAGTACAGCACGGCTGCGACATTTGTGGTCACAGCTTTGCAGGAAATCGCCGGAGGCGCGCCTGTCAAAGATCGGCTCACGCGGCTCACCAACGAGGTTAAGACGCTCTACTCATAAATCGGCAGCTACCAACAAGAGGTGCAGGGAACCATCACCCTTCGGTGGGATTTCAGAATATCTGAAACGTTCCCTGCCCGCTTGTTTGCTGCTCGATTCTCCAGTATAGAGAGGAGGCATTCACGTGGCCTGGTATAGTAGTGCTTCGGCATCGGCGGCGCGTCTCCTGCGTCCCCAACCACCCACGAGCAGAAGAGGAATCAACGGACCGCTGCTCGTCTGGGTGCTGCTCACTCCTTCTCTGCTCCTGCTCATCGGAGTGATCTTCTATCCGGTGATCAATACTATTCTGCTTTCCTTCCAGACGCTCAACCTGGCCGATCCGCTCGATAACCGCTGGGTAGGGCTGCTCAACTACGGCAAAGTCCTCACCAACCCGGTGTTCGGCTTCTGGCACTCGGTCGGCTTCAGCCTGCTTTTCAGCGTGGCCTCGACCGTTATCTCCTTCCTTATCGGCTTTGCCTTCGCGCTACTGCTCAACCAGCGCCTACGCTTCCAGACGCTCTGGCGCGGGTTATCACTGATCCCCTGGGTCATCCCCTACGTGGTCGTAGCCTATCTTTTCTTCTACATGTTTAACTCACAGTATGGGATTATCAATCACCTGCTCACCTCGCTTAACCTTTTCGGCTGGCACCCGGTGCCTCATCCGCTCGGCTGGTTCGGTGGCACTGGACAACTGGCAATAGTGGCGACGATTTTTGCCGCCATCTGGAATAAGTTTCCTTTCTTTACCCTGATGCTGCTGGCGGGACTGCAAACTATCCAGCAAGATCTGCTTGATGCCGCGACCGTTGATGGCGCCGGAGCCTGGGGACGCTTCTGGCACGTCGTGGTCCCCGGATTGCGGGGCATCATCGTTGTGATGACAACCTTACAGTTCATCTGGAGTCTCAACGAATTTGCCATTCTCTGGGCAATGACCAACGGAGGGCCAGGTACTGCTACAAACAATATGGTCATCAACATCTACCGCACCGGCTTCATCGAACAGAATATCAGTATCGCTGCTACAATGGGAACACTCTGGCTACTGATGCTGCTGGCTTTCACCTATTTCTATATCCGCATTATGGAAGGAAAGGCGGCTTGACCATGAGCAAAGAGTATGTAGAAAAGCCCGAAGCAACCGATGCGCTCACTGCCGCGCAGCAAGTGCAGCAGTTGGAGACAGGACAGGGTTCCACACAGGAGGAGATTGCTGCCAATCGCTCACAGGCCGAGGCGCAGCGTCACCGCCTGCGCCGGACACCGGTACGTGTTGGCCTCTATCTGCTGCTGGCCGTGCTGCTAATCTATGCCTTCTTTCCAACTTTCTGGCTGCTCTCGACTTCCTTCAAGCCACAACTGGAGGCTTTCCAGAATCCGCCGAGTTGGTGGCCACGCACGCTCACGTTTTTTAGCTATGCCATCTTGCCGCAGGACCAGCAGGGCTTTGTGCAATATTTCAAGAACAGCCTGATCGTCAGCGGCTTCACGACACTGCTCACTCTGCTGGCGGCCACGCCCGGTGGCTACGTACTGTCGCGCTTTCAGTTTCGCGGCGCGCGCGCGCTCCTGTTGCTGATCCTGGCAACGCAGATGTTTCCTTACGTGACCATCTTAATCTCGCTGTACACGCTGTTTCGCCAGTTGCATATGCTCAATACTTACCCGGCGCTGGTGATTGCCTTTACGACTTTCTCGCTGCCGTTCAGCATGTGGATGATCAAGGGCTTCTGCGATACCCTGCCGACCGACCTGGAAGATGCCGGTCGTATTGATGGGCTGAGTCGCCTGGGCGTGCTGGTGCGTATTGTGTTGCCGCTGATCGTGCCGGGAATCGTCGCTGTCGGCTTCTTCGCCTTCCTCAATGCCTGGAACGAGTTGCTCTACGCACTGACACTGACGAGCAGCCCCGACATGCGCACGGTACCGGCTGGCTTCGTGCTGACCTATATTGGGGAGTTCCAGGACCGCTGGCCCGATATGATGGCGGCCAGCGTGGTCGTTTCGCTGCCGATTGTGGTCATATTCACCTTGATCCAGCGCCACCTGGTGAGCGGGCTGACCGCAGGTGCGATCAAAGGGTAGTACAGAAAGGAAACGACAAAAGGCGTAGCGACAGGTGATCAGGAGAGTTTACACCAGGGAAAGCCCATTTCTTGCGAGATAGCTGTGGCAGTTGATTGAACGCTCGCAGCGAGCCGTGCGGTCGGCAGCGTCTTGATGCGCGCGATGGGACCGGAGATGCTCAACGAGGCAATCACTCGCGCGCGGTGATCAAAGATGGGGGCCGCAATACACATGAGTCCCTCTTCAAACTCCCCTTCGTCGAGCGCGTAGCGCCGCGCCTGAATCAGCTCCAGCTCTTGCAACAATACCGCCGGGTCAGTGATGGTATGATTTGTTCGGCGCACCAGTGGGCGGGACAGCACTGGCTCAACAAGATGCGGATTAAAAGCCAGCAGCACCTTGCCCACGCCGGAACAGTGCAGCGGCACTCGCTGGCCCATCTGCGTCCCCACGCGAATCGATCTCGCCGATTCGAGCTTGCGAATATAGACGGCTTCCATTCCCTCACAGACTGCCAGGTGAACGGTTTCCTGAAGCCGGTTTTGCAGATCATGCAGGTGTGGCTCCGCCTCACGCCCGACTTCCAGGCGGTTAAGCACCCGCGTGCCAAGCACCAGCAGCTTGACGCCGAGCCGGTATTTGCGATCAGGCGTGCGGTCGATGATTCCTTCCGCCTGTAAAGCGGCAAGGGTATGGTGCAGCGTACTTTTCTTCAATTGCGCTCGTTCTGCAAGCTCAGCCAGAGACATTTCGGGCTTCTCCTCAGAGAACAGTTCGAGGAGTTGCATGGCGTGGATAACGGATTGAATCATGGTGATGCATCCCCCCCGTTACACTATAGGATTATTCATATTTTAACAAAACTGGCTCTGCTTTTCCTGTTCACCATGACTTTTGAGTTTACATAAAATATAGGGCATTTCACATTATGAAATTTTCGCTTGACAGAAGGGGGAAGTTAAGCCCATAAAGACTGGTAAGCAGTTCAAAGGAAGTTTGGACCGCCGGCAGATCTCGCAAACGTTTAAAACATCAGGAGGAAGCTTTCAATGGTGATTGACTCGATTGCTCGTAGTACGCAGCGCAAGCGTTATATGTACATTATCCCGTATGTTTTTATTCTGTACATCATTGCATTTTTGGATCGCACCAACGTGAGTTATGCGGCTCTGGGCATGAACAAGGCGCTTGGAATGACATCTGAGGCTTTCGGACTTGGCGCCGGTATTTTCTTCTTTGGCTACTTCATTCTGGAAATACCCAGTACATTGCTCGTCGAGAAGTGGAGTGCGCGCAAATGGATCTCACGCATCCTGCTCACCTGGGGAGTGGTCGCCGTGCTGACGGCATTTGTACAGAATGAATGGCAGTTCTATATCGCCCGCTTCCTCATCGGCCTGGCTGAAGCCGGCTTCTTCCCCGGCATCGTGCTGTACCTCACGCACTGGTTTCGTCAGCAGGAGCAGGCACGGGCCGTTGCGCTGTTTATGACGGCTCTGCCCGTCTCCAATATTATTGGAGCGCCGGTCAGCGGTGCGCTGCTTCAGTATGTCCACTGGTTTGGCCTGGCGGGCTGGCAGTGGGTCTTCATTATTGAGGGGCTGCCGGCTGTCATCTTCGGGATACTCAACGTCTTTCTCATGGTGGACCGCCCGGAGCATGCGAAGTGGCTGACACCAGAAGAAAAACAATGGCTGCGCGGCGAGCTTGACCGCGAGGCCAGCCTTGTACGCGAAAAGGAGCGCATCTCCCTCTGGCAGGCGCTGGGACGCTGGGACACCTGGGTGCTGGCTCTGATCTACTTCTTCGTCGTCACCGGTTTTTACGGCTTCGGACTCTGGCTGCCCCAGATCGTCAAGCGGCTTTTCGGCGAGTCCAACGACTTCTACGTGTCTCTGATCACGATGATTCCGTACATTTTCGCTTTTGTCGGTATGATACTGGTCGCCAATCACTCGGACCGGACGGGCGAGCGCAGGATGCACGTATTCATTCCCGTCCTGGTAGGCGGGGTGGGATTGCTGCTCAGCGCACTGATCACTCAGCCTCCCTGGCTCACGCTGGTGCTCTTCGTGGTGGCCGCCATCGGCATCTATGGTTTCTTCGGTCCGTTCTGGACCTTCCCTTCTGTCTTTCTCACCGATGAGGCACGGGCAGGGGGTCTTGGACTGATCAACTCGGTGGGCAACCTGGGAGGGTTCCTCGGTCCGTATGCCGTAGGTTTTTTGGCTGGCATGATTCCAAAGGCCGGTTTTCTCTATGGCCTGCTCTTCCTCGTGCTCTGCCTGCTGATCGGAGCAGTCTTCGTGCTGCTGGTACGCAAAACGACGGTGCAGGCCGCAGAGGCGAGAGCGACCGCCAGTCCGGCTGATTAGCGGTATCGTTACATACCCGATCTGTATTATATCAGATCCGGTTAAATGATGATCGGAAGCGTGGGGGTCCAGGGGCCAGCGCCTGATAGTCCGCACTGCACCGCGGCTTTCGCCGAGACGTTCGTCGCTCGTCAGCCGTGCGGAGCGGCCTGCGCCCCTGGCTGGGGTTGGGGTTTTCCCCAAGCATCAGTATCCAAATGGATTTGATATTACACGGAGGGGTGAAGGAGCCTCTCTTTCAGGAGAAAGAGGCTCCTTCACCCCTCTTCTTCTTTCTCTCCGATTGGTCACGATACCGAGACACAGAACCAGAGCGATCACAGCAAAAACTCAGTCGGGGACTATGCTGAGTCAGCATTATGACAGGTAGATAAAGCGCTCTCCTGGAATAAGCATGTGGAACTTTTGTGTCCGATAGGTCTGGAAGAGATAATCGACAAAAAAAGCTGGATTGTCCCGGTTATTCGGAAACATATCGTAATGTGCCGGAATAATCAGATCGGCCCCGACAGCGACGCCAAAGTCAGCGGCTTCGCGTGCGCTCATGTTGCCAACGATTCCGCGTGCTGTTCGCGCATAATCGCCGCCATTGATCGGCAGGATGACAATATGCGGTTTGAAAGCGCGCACCCGCTCAAGCAGCTCCTTTGTGACAGAAGTATCTCCACTATGATAGAGGCGTATGCCGTTTACAGTGATGCAATAGCCAAGATAGAGATGATTCTCCTGGCTATCCGTCTCGTAATTGGGATGTGCGGCAGCAACAGGAGTGATGGAGAACCCGGCTACTGAGAATGATACGCCGTCTCTGGCTGCGATTATCCGCTTCTCTTCAACCGGCAGGCGCCGCAAGAGGGGAAGGTGAGGAGCAGGTAGAGCATAAAAAGTCTGCGGAGAAACCTGTGTCAGGGTTCGTATCGTAGCCAGATCCAGGTGGTCATTATGTTGATGCGTAATCAATATGGCGCTAGCTCCTGCAAGCGATTCAGGCGTCACGGGTGGTTCAAACTCGCGGACAAACTCAGTGCCTGGATTATCCTGCTCTATTGAATGTGTCAGGTATGGGTCAATACAGACAAAACCGTCCTGGGGGGAGCCTTTGAGAACAAATCCCATCTGCCCCAGACTCCACAGAGCAAGGCCGCTGGAAGTAATAGCTGTCTCATGGATTTCATGAATAAGTGATTCACCGCTTTTGTAAAGAGCGTGCATACTTATCACCATCCTGCTGCTTTGTAACAGCTCGTTTATTTACCAGGATTCTCTACTCTGCAAAGGGAAAGGGACCTAGCATATCCTGATAGCGTGCGCGAAATTCGTTCAGGCAGCGTCTCCAGTTTTCTCGTGCATGCTCGCGGCGGCGCGTGTTCTCCGCCTCATCTCCTTCAAAGTAGTTGCTCGCCAGGATCATTGGTTTCACTCCCCGGCGGGTGAGTTCCGCTGCGGTCTCGGTAGCCAACGCATTGACAACTGCCACTACTCCAATCGTTGAGCCGGCTCCACACCGGTCTTCGCTTCCAGGCACAGGAATCATCGCGTCTCCGGCGGGCGCGCAGTTATCAATGACGATATCGGCGACTTCGTGCAAATGTTGTCCAAGCGGATGATCTGTACCGGTGGTTGTCGCATGATCCATAGAGGTCACGCCAATAACGCGATGCCCATGCGCTTTAGCCAGCCGGGCGATGTCAATAGCCACTTTGGTGATGCCGGTGTTCGTGAAAACGACAAAGCAGTCAGTGGGTTTGAAGCGGTAATTGCGCCAGATAATCTCGCCCAACCCCTGTACTTCCTGGTAGAATTTCATTTGCTCGATACCGGAGTTTCCCACAACCGGCGTATAGTAGGAGAGCGCCAGTTCCGTCATGGGATGCAACCCGACCAGGCCGCCGGTGCGTGGAAAGGCTTCTTCCAGGGCCATATGTGAGTGTCCGGCACCAAAGAAATGGGCAAAACCGCCCGCTGCAATAGCATCTGCCATCACCTGAGCGGCCTGGCGAATGGAATTTTCCTGTGTTCGTTCGAGGCGCTCTAATAGCTCCTTAGCGGCTTGAATGTAAGGTATCGACATAGTAACTCTCTCTTTCTCAGCAATTATGTCCTCTGCATGAAAGATAGTTTCAGGTTTGCTTTTTTAACTTCTGCTTTGCTTTGCTCTACAAAACTTTGACTTTTTTACAGAGGACTCTCGCACGCGGTTCTGACGCGCTCGATTAACACTTGCAAGATCTGCTGATGGAATGCTTTTGCCCGCTCAGCGTTGGCCCGGCTGGGATGGCCGTTGATACCACCGGTCTGTGGATAACGCTCAGCGCGAGAGCGTTCTTTGTGCCAGGGTTTTGTGATTTCGATATCCTGCGCCCGCTCCGGCCAGACCGGCAGGGAGAGAGCCATCGCTATCTCCGTTTCCTTCTCATCGCCGTGATGTACCGTCACGCCCGCAATGGTCCACCAGTTCCAGCAGGCGGGTTGCAGGTCAGGATGCTGCTCCCAGGCGCGATAAAAACCAAGTTCGCAAACAGAGGCATTCGCGCCATGCCCGCTGAGAAATATCACTTTTTTAAAACCATGCCGGCAGAAACAATCGCAAAGATCGGCCACAAGCGCAATCAACGTTTCGGCACGCACGCCCACCGTCCCCGCATACTCGCGTCCCACATCGGCGAAACCGTAGGGTAGCGTTGGACAGAGAATGGCCCCGGTCGCCTCGCACACTTCGCGGGCAAGGCGCTCCGCCGCCAGGTAATCGGTGCCAAGTCCCAGGTGCGCGCCATGCGCCTCTACCAGGCCGATAGGGACAATAACCGGCACATTTTTATCTAGCTGCCTGATATCCTGATCGCTAAGAGTAGCCCACTCTATCAACAAAATACTCTCTCCTTCGCTTGACAATTCCCACTCCATCAGATAAAATCATTATAACGATATAATCTTTAAATGTCAAGAGCCAGTGACGCACGAGTAAAAGCGAACGGGTAAAAAGGAGAGGAAACATAGTGTCGTACTATTTTAGTGAACTGCCATTGCTGGATGAAGTTGACGTGCTTGTGGTGGGAGCCGGTTCTGCTGCCGGGTGTACAGCCGCGATAGCTGCTGCGCAGACGGGAGCGCGTACCATGCTGGTCGAGCGCTACGGCTATGCAGGCGGAATCAGCACGGGCGTGCTTGATACTTTCTACGGTTTTTATACTCCCGGCATCATCAAAAAAGTAGTGGGCGGCATCCCCGACCGTGTGGTGGCGCGTTTGCAGGAACAGAATATGGCTTTCACTCGTCCCAACACCTACGGCGCTGGCACCGGCATAACCTATAACCCTGAGACGCTCAAGATGGTCTGGGAAGACATGGCCGAGGAAGCGGGCGTGCAACTACTCTATCATTCGTTCTGTACTGATGTGATTACAGCAGAGAATGGACAGCGCGTGCAGGAAATTGTGGTTGACGGCAAGCGAGGACTTATGCGCATCCGTGCGCGGCAGATCATTGATGCCAGCGGCGACGCCGATGTGTGCTACCGCGCCGGCGGTCCTTTTGAAAAGGCCGGTGAGATCGAGGCGGCACAGACGTTGACGACGACGTTCCGCCTTGCCAATGTCGATGTGGCAAAAGCGCGGGCAGTTCCGAAGAAAGAGCTGCATGCCCGCATGCATGAGGCGAATGCCAGCGGCAAATACCGGCTGCCGCGCGAAGAGGGCAGCATTCATGTAACGCCGCTGCCGGGCGTGATGCACGCCATCATGACTCGCCTGGACGGCTATGATCCCACCGATCCCGTCTCGCTTACCCAGGCCGAGATCGAGGGACGACGACAGGTGCGCGAGTATGTGCGCTTTCTCGTCGATTGTATTCCTGGCTACGAAAATGCTCGTCTTGTTGCTTTGAGTACACAGATCGGTATTCGAGAGAGCCGGCGCGTCTATGGGGAGTACCGCCTGACAGTTGAGGATGTGCTGGGAGCGCGCAAATTCCCCGATACTATCGGGCAGTGTGGCGCTCCGGTCGAGGATCATCACGGCGGCAAAGATACAAAATGGCGCTATATTCCTGAAAGCGGCGTCTACGATATTCCGTTTCGCACGCTGATTCCACTCGGTCTTGCCAATGTGCTGGTCGCCGGGCGCTGCTTCTCGGCCACGCACGAGGCACACGCGAGTTGCCGCTCTATGGGCCAGTGCATGGCAATGGGCCAGGCGGCGGGAACTGCGGCGGCCCTGTGCGTGCAACAACGGTGCGATCCGCGTGATCTCTCACTTGAGCAACTGCAACAGCGACTGGTAGAAGATGGGGCGATTCTCTATGATAGCCAGCACGTCATTCTGGCCGATGAAAAATAAATGCTAAGCCCTTGCTACACCCTTGCTACACCCTTGCTACACCCTGCCCCTGTCCTGTTCAGGGTGCAGGATAATATGGTACTGGTAGCGGTCTGCACGTGAAGTGAGGTAAACGACTTCAAGCGGCTGGTTGTTGGGGAGATAGGAATAGCGCGTGACAAACAGCACCGGCGAGTATGCCTTGATATGCAGTTCTTCGGCTTCCGCCGGTGCCGCCTCTCGCGCTTCAACAATATCCTGCGCTTCAGCAATCACAATGCCATATTCTTGCTCCAGAGTCTCGTACAGCGATTCTCTCTGTAAGCCCTTTTCCAGCAGGCCCGGCACATCTTTTTCACGCAAATAGTTGATCATGATGCACATTGGCTCATCGCTGGCATAGCGCACGCGCTTAATACAGATGAGCGGCTCCTGCTCATCAATTTGAAAGAACTGCATCAATTTTCTGGAAGGTGCCACACGCTCTATCTTAGTTGAGATGGTACGGGGTATCAAGCCTCTGGAACGGATCTGCTGCGTCCAGCTCGTGATGGATTTCAGATCGTGTGTGATTTTGGGCTGCTGTACAAATGTTCCTCGGCCTTGCCGTTTAATGACAAGGCCCTCTTCAACCAGGGCATCCATTGCCAGCCTGACCGTCATGCGGCTCACGCCAAACATCTTTTCCAGTTCCGGCTCGGTCGGCAGCATATCTCCCGGCTTGTAGTTCTGCTCAATCATTTTCGCCAGCGCCTCTTTTAATTGATGATAGAGCGGCGTAGGGCGCTGCTTACTTCTATTGAGTTGCAATAAAAAGACTCCTTGTCCAAGAACTTCGAGCGTACCTCTTCTCCCGGTACGCTATTATAGCGTTTTCTGCGCCCGGCGTGAAGTAGCTGCTGAGTTCATGCTGTGTTTTCCCTATCGCTTCTGCCTTGACAAAATTGCCGTTTATTACTATAATCATTATAACGATATAATCTTTCGTTGTCAACAGAGTAAGAAGTTGCGCTCCCTGATTTCCCACTATTTCACAGAAAACGAGGAAATCGCACGACTCAATAGCGTGTTCTGCAAGAGGCGCATAATGGTTTCTCGCCTCAGACGAATCGCGCTTTGTGACCGGCATCACGCTGCCGGTAGATGCCGGGTGGACGGCACAGTGATACATGATATAATCATGCTATGAGTATCAAGGAGCGAGTGGCCCTTATCACCGGGGCGGGTCGCGGCGTCGGGCAGGCGACCGCGCGCCTGTTTGCACAGAGCGGAGCGCGCGTCGTGCTCTTTGGGCGAACCCGTGCGCATATCGAAGAGGTGGCGGCACAGATCACGACGCCTGGTGGCCATGCAATGGCCGTCAGTGGAGATGTTTCACGTGAAACAGACGTACTTTCGCTGTTTCAAAGCGTGAAAGAATCCTATGGGCAACTGGACTGGTGGTGTGCTGCTATCGTGGCGAAACGTCCGTTTGCCGAAATGGAACGGAGATTGGGACCAGATTATCGACATTAACCTGCGCGGCACGTTCCTGTGCTGCCGCGAAGCCTTTCGTATGATGATGGCACAGCAGGGCGGTGTCATTATCAATCTCTCCTCGCTCTCCGGTGTAAAGGGCGTTGAGAAATTTCCGGGCATGAGCGCCTACAACGTCTCTAAAGCAGGTGTCGCCAGCCTGACCGAGATCCTGGCAGTGGAAGGCAGGCCCTATAATATTCGTGTATGTGCGGTCAGTCCAGGTGCAGTTGCTACCGACATGCTACGCCAGGCAGCCCCGCATCTCAAGGCGGGCATGACACCCGAAGATCTGGCCGAGATCCTTTTATTCCTGGCCGACGACTCTGGCCGCATGTTCAGTGGCAGCAATATCGAACTGTTCACCAATGCCTAGCAGCTTTTTCCTTCCCAGCAGCAAGGAAGAGTATGACTATGATTTACCTGACACGCCGCGCCACCTTTAGCGCGGCCCATCGCCTCTGGAGCACCAGCTTAAGCGCAGAAGAGAACTACGCCATTTATGACAAATGCGCCAACCCGCATGGACACGGGCATAACTATGTGCTCGAAGTCACCGTACGCGGCACGCCCGATCCTATCACGGGCATGATTATCAATCTGACAGACCTCAAGCAGATCGTTAATGAACAGATCATCCAGCAGGTTGACCATAAGCATCTGAATCATGATGTCTCCTGGCTGGCGGATACTATTCCAACGACCGAAATGCTGGCATTCAGGTTCTGGCAGCGCCTGGAACAGAGTTTTCCCCCCGGCATGCTCTATGAAGTGAAGCTCCACGAGACCGAGAACAATATCGCAACCTACCGGGGCGAGGCATGAGGATTGCTCTGGTTGCGCCACTGGTGACGACTATCGCGCAGCCCTTTGTGGGGGGAGCGCAGGCGGTTGTGGCTGATCTTGCGCGCGGGCTGGTGGAACGCGGTCACGTGGTCACGCTCTTCGCGCGCAAGGGATCGCAGGTGCCGGGTGTCCGGCTTGAGCCGGTAGATGTGCCTGAGCATATTGTGCCGTCCAGCTTCGCCCATCCTGGCGAGGAGCGCGCCGCCGATTCCAGTTTTTTCGCGCAGGCCAATCTCTTCTTTGACCTCTTTCTCCAGCTACGCCGGCGCAGCGATGAATTCGATCTGGTACACGTCCATGCCTTCGACTGGCCCGCGTTTACCTGTAGTGCATTGCTAGCAGATATACCTGTGTTTCATACATTGCATCTACCGTCTGTGACGCCGGAAATTAACGAGGCATTGCGCATCCTGCACCGCCGGGATCATCCTCTGACGCTGATCACCGTCTCCCACGCCTGTGCCAGCACGTACGCTGACTACACGCCGATTGATCATATCATCTACAATGGCCTGGCGCTGGCCGGCATCCCTTTTTCAGCTCAAGTGGATGCAGACGCTCCCCTACTCTTTGCTGGACGCATCACGCCCGAAAAAGGGGTTGAGGCGGCCATTGAGATCGCCGCTCTGGCAAAACGGCGGCTGCTGATCGCCGGCGGCGTGTATGACCGCGCATACTACGAGCAGCGCATTCTTCCTCGCTTGCAGCAGGGAGGAGAGCGTGTGAGCTATCTGGGACAGTTAGAGCACGAGGCGCTCTGGCAGCTCATGGGTCAATGTTGTGGTCTGCTCTTTCCCATTGAGTGGGATGAACCGTTCGGCCTGACGGCCATCGAGGCGATGGCGGCTGGCACACCGGTGATCGCTTTCAGGCGCGGCGCCGCCGCCGAAGTGATTCGTCATGGCGAGACGGGCTTTCTCGTCGAGCCGGGCAACCGCGTGCATGCCGCCGCCCTGGTCGATGAGTTGCCACAGATCGCGCGTATGCACTGTCGCCGCCATGTCGAGCAGCACTTTTCGCTGGCACGCATGCTGGACGATCATGAGCGCGTCTACAGCGAACGCTTAAAGGATGATAGAAAGCGATCTTAATGCAGGGCTTCGATGATGGTAGCGATCCCCTGTCCCACGCCGATGCACATGCAGGCCAGACCATAGCGGCCACGTCGGCGGCGCAGTTCGTGCAGCAGCGTTGTCAGGATGCGCGCGCCTGACGCGCCCAGTGGATGACCGAGCGCGATGGCTCCGCCGTTGACGTTGAGCTTCTCCTCGTCAATTTCAAGTTCGCGCGCACATTGCAGCGCCTGGGATGCAAAAGCCTCATTGAGTTCTACCAGGTCGATTTCGGCCATGCTCAGTCCGGCGCGCCGTAGAGCTTTGCGGGCAGCGGGAATCGGTCCCAGGCCCATGTAGGCAGGATCGACACCGGCTACGGCTGTCGCCACGATGCGTGCCAGTGGCCTGAGCCGCTGCTGCCGGGCATACTCCAGCGAGGTGAGCACCAGCGCGGCAGCCCCATCATTAACGCCCGACGAATTGCCAGCCGTCACCGTCCCACCCTCTCGAAAAATCGGTTTGAGCCTGCTCAACGCCTCCAGGCTGGTATCGGAGCGAGGATGCTCGTCGCGCGTGACAACCAGCGTTTCGCCTTTCTTCTGTGGTACAGGCACACCCACGATCTCCTCTGCAAAATATCCCTGCTCTATTGCCGCAATTGCTCGCTGATGGCTGCGCAGCGCGAAGCGGTCCTGCGCCTCACGACTGATGGCATACTTTTCGGCGACGTTTTCTGCTGTCTCGCCCATGCTGTAGGGATAGTGCTTCGCGGCCAGGCGCGGATTGATAAAGCGCCAGCCGATGGTGGTATCATAGAGCTTGATCTCGCCGCGCGGGAAGGCGGTTTCGGCCTTGCCCATCACAAAAGGAGCGCGTGTCATACTCTCCACGCCGCCGGCCACAAAGACATCACCATCTCCAGCAATGATGGCCTGAGTAGCGGCATTGACGGCCTGGAGACCGGAACCACAGAGTCGGTTGATCGTCTGCCCGGCTACTGAAACGGGCAGGTCCGCCAACAGCAGCGCCATGCGCGCAACGTTGCGGTTATCTTCGCCTGCCTGATTGGCGCAGCCCAGAATCACATCTTCGACCTCAGCGGCTACCACTCCGGCCCGCCTGACAGCTTCGCTGATCACCAGCGCGGCCAGATCATCTGGGCGTACATCTTTGAGCGCCCCGTTATAGCGGCCAATCGGCGTGCGCACTGCTGAAAGAATTACTGCTTCCTGTGCCATTGTGCTTTGCCCTTTCTCTGCATTGCAGGTTTATGCATTTGCGCATACAATAAGATCGTACCATAAAGGGAGGGCAGAGGACATCAGCCCTCTGCTGGATTATGTTGCAATGCAAAAGACGTGGTGTGAAAGGAAAGAAATATGCGCAGTAAGATAACGGTTGTAGGGGCTGGCTTTGTGGGCAGCACCCTTGCGCAGCGCCTGGCGGAGCGCGATTACGCCGACGTGATGATGTACGATATTATCCCAAACATGCCTCAGGGCAAAGCCCTTGATATGCTTCAGGCCGGGCCTGTGCTCGGCTACGATTCGCTTGTCACCGGCACCAATGACTATGCCGATACTGCGAATTCCAATATCGTCGTGATCACTTCCGGCTTCCCACGCAAGCCGGGGATGAGCCGCGACGATCTGGTGAAAAAGAATCAGGAGATTGTGACGCAGGTTGTGGAGCAGGTTGTCAAATACTCGCCCAATAGTATCCTGATTGTGGTCACGAATCCGCTGGATGCGATGGCGCAACTGGCGTACCGCGTCAGCGGCTTCCCGCGTGAGCGAGTTGTTGGCATGGCCGGCGTGCTGGATACGGCGCGCTTCCGCACGTTTATCGCGCAGGAACTGGGAGCATCGGTACGCGATGTGCAGGCGTATGTGCTGGGCGGGCATGGCGATACGATGGTGCCGCTGGCTCGCCTGTGTACGGTGGCAGGCATTCCTATTTCGCAGTTGTTGCCCGCCGAGCGCATCGAGCAAATTGTGCAGCGCACGCGCGATGGTGGCGCCGAGATCGTGAAACTGCTGGGGACGGGGAGCGCGTATTTTGCTCCGTCTGCATCTGTACTCCAGATGGTCGATTCGATCTTGCTGGATAAGAAGATGATCATGCCCTGTGCCGTCTATCTCCAGGGAGAATACGGCATCCGCGATCTGTTCGTGGGCGTTCCGGCGAAACTGGGCGCCGGCGGCGTCGAGCAGGTCGTTGAGATTGAACTGACCGAGCAGGAGCGCGCTCAGCTCCAGAAATCCGCCGCAGCCGTGCAAGAACTGATCAAAGTCATGGGTATCTAAAAGAGATACCGGGGGCGCAGCCCTTGTTCCCTGATTCCTGGACCAGGGCTGGCCGCCTCTTGTATCCCCCTGTTACAGGCGCCTGGCACCTGCTTTTGCCATACTACTCACAACCAGGTGATGAAACGGCCTGATCACGTTAAAGTAGACCGGGCCTGCCCAGTTCCGGTAATGAACGACGGTCAAGACGTGGAAGCGCCTCTGTGACGTGTCTGGTAGTGGCTCACTAACCACGCCAAGCAGAGCTTCCAGGTGCCTGTCTTCGGCAGCGGCGATCCAGTAGTGCTCCTCTTTAGCCATACGCACCGTGAAACATGAAGCTTTTTTGCCTGCCTGCATAGGAATGTCCTCTGGACGCGATGGGAAGGCGGATGGTAACCTCTCCTGGCGCATGCCGAGCAGCCGCACGAAGCCTGCGCGTATGACGTAGAGCAATATGAGCCAGCCGGGCCTGTAGCCCAGCATGCCTGCCAGAAAAGTGCGCATATCAACGCTGCTCACGACCGTCTTAACATCAATATGATCGGCATGCTCAAGCAGCGGAGCCAGTTCCGCTATCCTGCGGATATAAGTTAGCCCCCGGCTCTCCATTGGGAAGGTGCCTTTCCATCGAGAATACGCTCTACTCCTGCCCGGCAGGCGCAGGGCGAAAAATAATGCAAGTAGTAGTTGCGTGAGCATAGAGTTTCCCCTCTCTATCGGTCAGGCGAGCCTCGGCGGTGGCAATGCGCCCGCCCAGGTGGATGACTTTTCCCTCGCAAGAGACTGTTCCCGTCTTCACTGTAAGTGGCCGTAGGTAGTTAACCTTGAGTTCGAGCGTGGTATAGCCTGTGCCGGCAGGGAGCAGCGATTGTACGGCACAGCCGAGCGCCGAGTCCAGAATCGTCGCTATAATGCCACCATGTACCGTACCAAGCGTATTATAGTGATACTCCGCCGGTTCGGCAGTGAAAACAACACGTCCCTCGCTTACTTCGCTAAGCCACGTCCCTGTCAGGATGGCAAAAGGTGGCGCAGGTAATTTTCCTGTCATCAATGCCCTGAGATACTCTATGCCGCTGATAGTTTTTGCAGCTTGCATCGCTTCGGCTGGATCTTCCCAGCGAATCACGCGAGTACGGGTCTCCTGCGAATCGGTCATGAATCGTTCCTTTCATGCAGACCAGTCCAGGACAAACTATCCGGTCTGGTTTTTGTAAAAATCGAGACCGAATGGTCTCAATCTGAGTATAGCTCTCCTGGCTTATTTTGTCCAGGTGCCACCTCTTCTCCTCTTTTCCAATTTTTAACGAAAAGTTATTCCCAGGTAAGATGACAATTGAAACGGCAGGTATCAGCGATAAATCGACAAAGAAAAATATATTTTTCTTCTCATCTCAATACACTGAGATTCAAGGGAAATACACCGCCCGTCCTTAAAAGTCTGTTGAAAAACACTGGAAAGTAGAAAGGATAACGACTGTGAAAATCATTCGATCTCAGGAAGTCCCCGCTGATATTGTGCGCGAGCCGGGTGCCAGGCAGGCGACGATCAGGCGCCTGATCGATACGACCGATGGCGCGGACCGCTTCGTTCTCAGCCTCTTCGAGTTGCAACCGAACGGCTCGACTCCTCCCCACTACCACGACTGGGAGCATGAAGTCTACATTCTTGAGGGAACGCTACAACTGATCCTGCCGGAGCAGAAAGAACAGGAGAAGCAGAATGTGACCTTGAGACCCGGTGATGTAGTCTTCATCCCGCGTGGCGAGGCACACGGCTTTGCTACAGGTCCTGATCAGCACTGCCGCTTCCTGGTTGTCGCGCCCACCGAGCGGCCACCTGTGCGCAACTTCTTCCTCTCCGAGGAACCCTACCAGTACCAGGCCAGATAAACGAGAGCAAAGGGAGGTCCAGGAGGGCGCACGCCCTCCTGACGGGGGATGGTGGGTCCCACAAAGTGGGACAGGGTTCCCCAGAGGGGAAGGGAGCGTCCCCCCGAAAAACTTTTTCCTCCCTTTTTCTTCTTTAGGGGTGAGGGGATGCCCGCTAAAGTTCACGCGCATGGGAGTGTCCCCCGAAACCATTGGTTGTTGTGATGCTTCAACAGGAGAGAAAGAGAGCAGGATCTCTCTGAATAAGGAATCACGCTATGCCACAGATCATTGATTTAAGCATGCCTATCGAGCCTCATCCCGCAGATCCAACGTTTGAAGGGGCCAGGCTGATTGATCATGAGACAGGGGGCGATCATATCTGGCGTGCGCTCTGGATGCCGCAGAAAGCGCCGCTATGGAAGCGACTTGGCGGTCTGTGGCGCTACCTGCGCGCCAGCCGTGACGCGAATCGCCACAGCTTTCCAGGTGGAAAGTTTCTCAGCAACGAGATCCTGACTCTCTCGGTTCATTGTGGCACCCACCTTGACGCGCCCTATCACTTTGGCCCGCTCTGCGAAGGCAAGCCTGCCCGCCGCGTACACGAGGTGCCGCTTGAGTGGTGCTTTGGTCATGGCGTGGTGCTGGATCTCACGCACAAAGGACCTGGAGCGGCCATCACCGTTGCTGATCTTGAGGACGCGCTGGCGCGCATATCCTATGAGCTGCAACCACTGGATATCGTGCTCATTCGCACTGACGCGGACAGGCTGTGGCCCAGGCCAGAGTATTTCTCTGCTCATGCTGGCATGACGGCAGAGGCAACGGGCTGGCTGGTGGAGCACGGCATCAAGGTCATCGGCATAGATACGAACGGCTTCGACCTGCCTTTTATGCAAATGGTGCGGGCCTATCTCGCCACAAAAGACTCCCGTGTGCTCTGGCCCGCGCACATGTATGGGCGCAGCAAAGAGTATTTCCATATGGAACGTCTGGCAAATCTGCACAGGCTGCCACAATCGCATGGCTTCCATGTCGCCTGCTTTCCTGTCGCTATTCGTGATGCCGGAGCCGCCTGGACGCGAGTTGTAGCTATTGTAGAGGAGAAGAAGAATGGCAGTGCAGCCTGATTGCAACAAACTACCGGCCCTGTATGAACAGGCGCCACCTGCAACGCCACTGCTGGACATCAATTTCGGCTTCGCCAGAGCTAGAGCGCTCGATACCGCGTTGAATCTGGACCTGTTCACGGCTCTGGCCGGGGGCGCGAATACCTGCGCTACCCTGGCTGTCGCTACCGGCAGCGATAGCGATGGTCTCCAGCTCCTGCTCGATGCCCTGGTGGCGCTCGAACTGCTGATGTGCAGAGATGGGATATATAGTCTGAGCTACCTGGCCGCCAGCTATCTGGTGAAGGAACAGCCGGGATATATTGGCGCTCATCTCATGGCTGTGATGGAGCAGTGGAATACATGGAGTGAACTGACGCGAGTCATGCGCGAGGGACGTAAAAAGCGCAGCGGACACATACCAGATCTGGGAGCGCCGGGAGCGCGTTCGCGTAACGCCGGTATGTTTGCTGAGCAGTTTCCCCTTGTCTTTCCCGGCGCGTGGCAGGCGGCCTGCCAGTTCGATCAGCCCTTGTGTGGCTGTATGCTCGATCTGTTTGCCGGCAGTGGTGCCTGGGGCATTGCCTTCGCCTTGTGTCATCCGCAGATACACGTTGTGGTACGAGACGAAGCAGCACTGCTTGAGATGCTCCGCGAGCGAATCGCGCAGTCTGGACTGGAAGAGCGTTTCACCTTGCAAGCTATAGAAAACGAAGAGAACTGCCGCTCATCGGAGCGATTCGATCTGATAGCGCTCGGCAATGTTTGCCGCTTCATTGGGGCGCGGAGGAGCCAGGCTCTCCTGCGAGAATGTTATCAACGCTTACAGCCGGGCGGCAAACTTCTGCTTGCGGACGTCATGCGCAATGAAGCGCGTACAGGTCCACCGGCGGCGCTGATCATCGGTCTCAGCCTTTTTATCAATACTCAGGAAGGAGAAGTTTTCACGGCGGCTCAATACCGCGCATGGCTGAAGGCTGCGGGTTTTGAGCAAATACATGATCTAAAGACAGGGCAAGGACCCTTACTCCTGGCTTCGAGGTAAGAGATATGCGCAGAGTTGTCGTGACAGGGTTAGGTGTGATCAGTCCGCTCGGCATCGGCAAGGAGCAATTCTGGCAGGGATTATCTGCCGGGCGCAGCGCGACGAAACACCTTTCTCAGGTAAAAAGTTGTCAATTGTTTGAGCGATTCGACTTCGCCTCGCAGGTCATCTCGGAAGTAGATGACTTCGACGCGGAACAACTCATGTTGCCCGCTGAGGTACGTAAGCTGGATCGCTTCATCCAGTTCGCGGTTGCAGGCGCGCTCCAGGCAGTGCAGGATGCGCGCCTGGACGTGAAGGCCATCGCTGCTGAGCGAGCCGGCGTTGCCCTGGCGACAGCCATCTGTGGCACGCGCCAGATGGAATCCGAATTCATTAAAGTAACCGATTATGGGCGAACGGAGATTGATCCAACAAAAGTCAGTCCAGATCTGTACCTGGCTTCAATGTCCAATACGCCCGGCATCATTCTGTCAAGCATCACAGGGTGGCAAGGCCCGTGCGTGACGCTTTCAACCGGCTGCATCGGTGGCCTGGACGCCATTGGCTATGCATTCGAGACGATACGCTACGGCGACGCGGACGTCATGCTGACGGGCGCCAGCGAAGCGCCGATCACGCCCATTACTATCGCATCTTTTGAGGTCATTCATTGTCTTTCCCAGCGACATAATCACCAGCCTGAGCGTGCATCTCGCCCGTTTGATGCACAGCGAGATGGTTTTGTGCTTGCTGAAGGCTGCGGCATCCTTGTACTGGAAGAACTGGAGCACGCACGGCAGCGTGGCGCTCACGTTTACGCCGAGATCACAGGTTTCTCGAATACCTGCAACGCTCTGCATATGACCGATCTGCTCTCCGACGGCGATGACCTGGCTCGTTCCATGTCAGAGGCGCTGGCACAGAGTAGCCTGGAGCCTGCCGATGTTGACTATATCAACGCTCATGCCAGTTCGACCCCGCAGAACGATAGCTGCGAAACGAGTGCAATCAAGCTGGCGCTTGGTGAACGCGCCAGGCGGCTGCCCATCAATGCCACGAAATCCATGCAGGGGCATGCGCTTGCCGCTGCCAGCGCGCTGGAAGTGATCGCATGCGCGCTGAGTTGTGAGCATGGTTTTATCCATCCCACCATCAATTATGAGGAACCGGACCCGCTCTGTGACCTGGATTATGTGCCGAACCAGGGCCGCGACTGGCATGGCAAGGTCATCGTGACCAATGCCAGCGGTTTCGCCGGCCTGCACGCGGCGCTGGTGCTCAGAGCAGATTCAGGAGAAGAGCAATGAGACGTGTTGTGATTAGCGGAATCGGCAGCATCACGCCCGCCGGCACGGGTTTGGAGACACTCTGGGGGCGGGCGCTGAGCGGGCAAGCCTGCACACAGCGCATTGATCGCTTCGATGCCTCGCGCTACCTCTGCCAGGTAGCGGGTCAGGCAAATGACTTCGACGCTCAGCGAGCACTCTCGCCGCGTCTTGTCAAGCGTACTGATCGTTTTACTCACCTGGCAATGGCAACGGTGCAGCAGGCGCTTGCAGATGCGCGCATCACCATCGGGCGAGCAGAGGGGATACATCCAGAGCGCGTGGGGGTGACGGTGGGCAATGTCCTGGGCGGGTGGGAGTTTGCCGAGCGCGAACTGCGTGAACTCTGGCGCGATGGTGAGCGAGAGGTCAGTCCGTACCAGGCCACCGCCTGGTTTCCGGCAGCTCCTCAGGGAACCATCTGCATCGCTCTGGGTATTAAAGGACCTGCCCGCACGTTTATCTCTGATCGCGCCAGCGGCGCCTATGCGCTGATCCAGGGCGCGGAATTGATTCGCCGGGGACAGGCCGATGTAGTGATTGCCGGTGGCACGGAGGCTCCGCTCTCCCCTTACGCCTGGCTTTGCTGCCAGACTGCCGGCTACCTGACACGGCACGGCAACCGGCCTGAGGCTGCCTATCGCCCTTTTGACAGGAGACATAGCGGAACTGTCATCGCCGAAGGCAGCGTC
>JADBKA010000252.1 GCA_014896635.1 Ktedonobacteraceae bacterium | reverse complement strand
AGGAGACTTCAGTATTAAAAAACATACAATGATATGTTAGAATGTGTGCATGGAGCAGACATATTCACCGAAACAATTTGGTAAGTTGATCGGAAAGTCCGTGAACACCCTGCAAAAATGGGATCGTAAGGGTATTCTCCGTGCCTACCGCAGTCCGACGAATCGGCGCTACTACACCCATGAACAATACTTGCAGTATCGCGGGTTGATTTCCTCGGAGCAGGGACTGGTGATTGCGTATGCTCGTGTGTCTTCCCCTGGTCAGAAGAAAGACCTTGCCATGCAGAAGGAAGCCCTTCGGGCCTACTGTCTGGAACATCAGGTCAAAGTTGATCAGTTGGTAGAAGATATTGGCTCCGCGCTCAACTAGAAACGGAAAGGCTTTCATCAGATCATTGAACAAATTGAACTCGGTCACGTCAAGCGGCTGGTCATCGGTTCTCAAGATCGGTTTGTTCGCTTTGGCTACGACTGGTTTGAGCAATTTTGTGAACGGCATGGAACCCAGATCACCGTGATCAATGGGGAAACGCTCTCCCCAGAAGAAGAACTAGTCCGGGATTTGGTCGCCATCGTCACGGTGTTCTCTGCGCGACTTCATGGCTTGCGTTCGCATAAAAACCTGATCCGGGCAGCAGCTCTCTTAAAGGACATCACGGATGATCAAGGCACACAAGATCCGACTGCATCCCACTCCTGAACAGGCCGTGTACTTTGCGAAAGCGGCAGGAACCGCGCGCTTTGTGTGGAACTGGGCATTAGCTGAGTGGAACCGACAATATGAAGCAGGGGAAAAACCAACCGCCCTCAAGCTCAAGAAGCAATTTAACGAGATCAGGCGGGAGCAATTTCCTTGGACCTGGGAAGTGACGAAGAACGCCTCAGATCAGCCGTTTCTGGAATCTGGGCAAAGCGTTTACGGCCTTTTTTGAAGGCAAGGCTCGCCGCCCCAAGTTCAAGAGCAAAAAGCGTAGTAAGCCAAGCTTTTATCTGGCGAATGACCAGATGGAATTAGGCGATCATCGCATCTGGATACCGAAACTTGGATGGGTCAACATGGCCGAAAAACTGCGTTTCAAAGGCAAGGTCACAGGCGCACGGATTACCAAAACAGCGGACTGGTGGTTTGTGTCCATTCAGGTAGAAATGCCAGATGAACTCCCTGTAAAGCGACCGGCGGCCATCGGCATCGATGTAGGCTTGAACCGATTGGCAACCTTGAGCACCGGTGAGGGATACGAGAACCAAGCGTTCCTCAAAACAGCGCTCAAGAAGTTGCGCCAGGTGAATAAGCGCTTCCATCGCAGGAAACCGGGATCAAGAAACCGGGAGAAAGCGCGTCGTCAGGTCGCTCGCCTGCATTATCGCATCACCTGCATGCGAAACGATGTCCTCCACAAGATGACCACCAGACTCGCGAACTGCTACGGGCTGATTGGGATGGAAGATCTCAACCTGCCTGGCTTGCTCAAAAACCGAAGCCTTTCACGCTCGTTCTCGGATGCGGCGTTGGGCAAGCTCTTGACGCTGCTCATCTCAAAGGTCGAGCAGCGCGGCGGGCAGGTCGTCAAAATAGGTCGCTTCTTTCCTTCCAGTAAGGCGTGTCACTGTTGTGGCTGGAAATGGGAAGAGATGACGCTTCAAGATCGCGTGTTTCTTTGTCAGAATCCAATGTGTACGTATTATCAGTTCCCGCAAGATCGTGATTACAATGCTGGTCAGAATATCCTGCGGGAAGCCTTACGCTTGATCGGGCTGGGAGATCAAGCCGTCAACGGTACTGGCTCCGGCGATGACAGACGAGGACGTAAAATTGCCTGCGGACGCGGGGTAAGACCAAAAAGGCTCTGGCCTTGAGGCTCCTACGGTTGAAACAGGAACAACGAAATTCTTTGGCAGGTGTGTGCTTGCATACATTTGCCTATGAAAATTGGAGCAGGTGAGCAATGAACGTCTCAATTGACCTGGCGCTTGAGGGCGATATCGAGGAAATGGTAGCTCTGGACACGCTGGTGATTGGAAATGCAAGCAGGCACAACTTGATTAGCCAGATTGTGCAAGAGTAAGAGTGTCATGGCTACGTCGCCCGCCAGGGTCAGCAGGTCGTGGGCTTCTTGCTGCTGCATCACCACTTCTTCGGAAATCCTTTCATGTTTTGATACATGCTTCATCAATAGCATCTTCAGCCGCGACTCGCTGGTCTGCAAGTATTTCCCATGTGGCATGAAGAATCTGTCATAGGGCAGTCGCAAGAGGGGGAAGATTCGCCTTTTAAAATGAGCAATTTTTCATTTTCTTGTATGTCCGGTTCATCGAATATTCACCAGAGAATGCTATGATAGTGACACGGGTTGTGTATGTCGATTTTTCTAGTTTTGTGGAAGGGTAAGAGTGGTTTGTTATGGCAAAGATACCGAGTAATCAGCATATTACCTATCAACTGCAATTCCGCAAGTGTGGCAAAACATCGTGCAGCACCTGTCGCAACGGACAGGGGCATGGTCCCTACTGGTATGCCTACTGGCGCGAAGATTCTCGCCTGCGCTCCGGCTACGTGGGCAAGCAGCGCCCGGAGGGGGCCGTTGTGCGTCGAAAGAGCGTGTCTCCAGCAGACACTGCACAGAAGGAGCAGATTCCGGCGCGGGTGGCGAATGGTGTGGGAACTGCGCAGACGCAGGTTGTTGCGCCGGCCCTTGTCTGATCTTTGCCAGCCCGGCTGGTTCTCCTGCCTGTCATCCGATATCTGATCTGCTTAAAAAGTGATGAAGCGGCAAAGTTGGGAAGAAAAACCAAAGCGGGGGTCCAGAGGGCGCTCAGCCCCCTGGCGGAGGCTTCGGGGTGTCCCCAAAAAACTTCTTTTTCTCCTCTGTTGCAGAGGATGGAGAGAACTTTGCACCAGCCCTGGGAGCGAGGAAAATCTCCGTTGGCGTGGGGACGACGGTGTGATAGAATGAACAATACTCTATCCCACCGTCCTTATCCTACTCAGAACACTACGGGGACCAGTTGTGAAATGCCCATTTTGCGGAGGAACAGAATCGCGCGTGAAAGACTCACGCGACATCGGGGACGCCATCCATCGCAGGCGCGAGTGTGAACGGTGCAAAGGCCGTTTCAGCACCTACGAACGAGTGGAGCAGTTCCACCTGATGGTGATTAAACGCGACCAGCGCCGCGAGCCTTTCGACCGGCAGAAGCTCGCCGCAGGCATTCGCAAAGCCTGCGAAAAGCGCCCGCTGCCGGCGGGAGAGATTGAGCGAGTGGTTGAAGAGATCGAGCAGGATCTCTACCGTACCGGCAAGCAGGAAATCCCCAGCAACGTGATCGGTGAACAGGTGATGGAGCGACTGCGCCACATGGATAAAATCGCTTATATTCGTTTTGCCAGCGTCTACCGTTCCTTTACAGACGTCGAAACGATGTTTGAGGAAATACAAAAACTCCTGAACCGGGAAAAGCCCGCCGCTCTCCTTTCCGAAGAGCAGCATGATACTGACACTTACACCTCGTGAACACGCCGTTCTGCCTTACGCAGGCGCCGGCTCAGAACTGCTAGCAGACTGAGCGCGATGTCGGGGTTATTGCGCAGCGTGGCACGAAACTCCCACACCGGCAGGAGCAGCGCTACCACATCCTCTACTGCTGTGGCTGTCGCCGAACGAGGCAGTTCATCCAGCAGGGCCATTTCTCCCAGTACATCGCCTTCGCCTAGCTCCGCGATTTTCTCTTCCGCTTTGTCAGGATTGGGCGCCTGGGTGACGCTCACCCGGCCGCTTTGAATCACATACAGGCCAACACCAGGGTCACCTTGCGAGAAAAGTATCTCGCCGGCTGCATACCGACGCTCCTGGCAGCTACGGACCAGTGTCTGAATTTCCTTTTTGCTCAATGTTGAAAAGAGATCGACCCGCGCGAGGAATTCTTCGTTTGTCATCAGATTGCCGCCTTTCATTCAAATGAATGGAATGCTGGTACAGGGGATATCTCACCCGCTGGCAGAGGAATAGTGTTGCTGCCAGCAGGCTATCAAGGCCGGTCTCATTATATCACGAACTGCTCGCCTGTGGACCGGGTTGTGGCAATGACCTGTGTCAGGCTTTTGACTTTCACGAACCGACGCACTACAATGAGAGATAATACCGGCAACCACTCACTGCGCGAGTATCCATAGATCAGTCCTGGAGGACACTATTTGATAGACACTGAGATCTGCCCCGCCACAGGCGGTGAGCAAAAACCTGTCTCATGTCTCTCTGACCATCCAGGGACAAGGTAGTTTGAGGCAAAACCGCTATGACGACACATGAACAGGAAAGTCGCAGCAAAGACCGACAACTGGCAGAACAACGAGTGCAGGATGCTTTTACAGCTTACAGTGACGGGAAGCTAGAGAAGGCCAGCGAGGCTTTCGGAGATGCTGAAGTACGCTTTCGCCTGCTCGGTGACTTTAAACGCGCCGGCGATTGCCGTGCGATGATCGCCGAGATTCAAACGCAGAACAACCAGCTCGAACAGGCAGTGACCAGCTACCAGCGCGCCATGAAATGGTACCGAGACGCAGGACGCCCCCTGAACGAGGCGACCAGCGCGCTTTCTCTGGGTCATATCGAGCGTCAACTGGCTCGCCTTGATCGCGCTCAGGATGCCTACCAGGCGGCTCAGCGCCTGTATCGTACGCATCATTATGGCAAAGGCATCGGCAACACCGAACTGGCGCTGGGGCATATCGAACTCCAGCGCGGCAATATCAGTGATGCAACCGGCCATTACCAGGAGGCCATTCGTCTCTACGACGAGGCCAACGAGCGCATTCAGCAAGCCGATGCCAGCCGCAGCCTCGCCGATATCCAGCTCTTTTCTCACCAACCTGCGGAGGCAGAACAGGCGTATCGCCGTGCGCTGGCTATCTACCAGGGGACTGGCGATACCTATGGGACCGTCGATGCCCAGGTGGGGCTGGGGCGTATTCTGATTGGCCAGGAGCGCCTTGACGAGGCTGCTGAAATTCTGGCGGCTGCGCTGAATACGGCCCGCACTATCGAGTACGAGCTGGGCCAGGCCGATGCCAGCCTGGGCCTGGCGCACATCAACTCCCTTCAGGGACAGATCGAGCAGGCTTTGACCGGCGCCCAGTCGGCGCTTCAGATCTATACAGATCGACGCAATGCGCTCGGCAGCGCCAATGCGAGTTACCTTCTAGGAACAATTCACCTGCGTCGCGGCCAGCTCACTTATGCAAACTCAATGGTGGAGCGTGCGATTCGCACGTATAAGGCTATTCCCTATCCGCTGGGACTGGTTGAGGCAACAGCAGTTCTGGGTCTTATCCAGGCACAGCGCGGTCTGCTGGAAAGAGCTATCCACACGTTCAATGACGCCCGCCGGCAGGCTCATACTTTTCATAATGCTCCTATTGAGAGCCGAACCCTGCTGGGCCTGGCTGACATCCATCGCCAGCAGGGCCAGAGCGGTCAGGCCAGGGCATTCTACAGCGATGCTCTTGTACAACTGGAGTCGCTGGATGAGAAAGCAAGCGCACGGCAGCGTGCCGAAGCCGAAGCCGGGCTGGCCTGGCTAGCAATTATTGGCGGGAATCTGAGTGAGGCCGAACAGCATCTTGCACTGGCTACCCAGGCGCTGGAGAAGAACGTACTGGCCGCGCACCTCACCGCGCTTATCGCCACCATCGAGGGACAGCTCTTGCTGGCACAGGGCAATTTCGCTCAGGCTGAGGCGCGTTTCAGCGACGCCTATAACCAGGCAGAAGGCCACCAGGAGCCACTCCAGGCCGCCAGGGCATTGCTGGGTCAGGCGCAGGCACGCCTGGCACAGGGGAACCTGACAGCGGCGATGGAAACCTTTCTTGCGGCAGGTCGCCAGTTCCAGCTTCTTGAGCAAACCGGCGGAGATGGCGAGGCACTGCTGGGAACGGCTCAGGTCAATGTTGGACAGGGGCAGACAGATGAGGCATTGGAAAACTGCAAAGCCGCGCTGCTGCGCTTTGAGCAAGTGGGCGACGCTCTGGGACAGGCCGATGCTCTGCTGACGCAAGGGTTGATTTACCGCGCCCAGGGTGAACAGGACAAAGCTCTCAAAGCATTTGAGCAGGCTCTGAACCTCTACCAGCAGCAGCAGCGACCGCTCGGCATCGCCGATACCCATTCGGCACGAGGTACGCTTTACCTGGAGCATGGCGAACTGGAACGCGCCAGGGAAGAACAGACGCAGGCACTGGCCCGCGTTGAGCAAGTCCTGAACTCTTTAAGCAGACCTGAGCTGTGGGGAAACTTCCTGCGCCAGTATGCTGAATTATATGTCCAGGCTGCAATCACCGATGTTCGCCTCCAGCAGGGCGAGCGGGGCCGCTCATTATTACAGAGATTCGCCAGCATTGCCGGCAAAGCCGATCTCGAACGCTCGCTGCGCGCCTACCAGGAAACGCTCCCTACCAGCGGAGAGGATCTCAGCGAGGAGGAACGGCGCTATTACCAGGACCTGATCAGGCGCCTGGAACGCCTGCGCCAGGGATTGTAATTGTGGGGCCACTCATGAGACAATAGAAAAGCTTTCTCGCAGCCTTCAGTCACTGGAACGAGACAAGAGAAAAGGGCAGGGCAGAAAGAGAGCAAGAGATGGAAGAGGACATCTACTTTGTGGCAGTGCAAAGGATGTCCTACTGTAACCGGAGGAACTCTTCGTTATGGCTATAACGTTTTTACGAGGTAGCTCGCAAAACCCGAAGGGGCATGCGATCCTGGTTGCCCGCAGTTCGAGTAATCCGCGTGCTGTCTACGCCACCTATTGTGTGATACCGCCTATTCCCATGTCACTGGCAAAATATATTCCACCTCTGCTGGCAGCCCAGA
>JADBKA010000251.1 GCA_014896635.1 Ktedonobacteraceae bacterium | reverse complement strand
ATGCCGGTCAAGGATGAGCTGGAACCCGCTATTGACCTGGCGCCTGTCGATGCTCTACTGGAGACCTGGTCACAGGAGGCAGGCGCTTTGCCGTCTCTGCTGGATAAGGTGATGGAGATCTACGGCTACCTGCCTCTGCAAGCGGCGAAACGTATTGTCCAGGCGCGTGGCGTGGACCTGAGCGACATCTTTGGTATTGCCACGCAGAGTCCCAGATTCAAGCCCGCCCCGGCGGTAAAAGGAGTCACTCGTGATGACCAGCCGGAACGCGGTCTGGCTCCTGATAAACGTGGGGTGTGGGGAAATATTCATCATGTGAGGCAACCAGATGCCTGATCTCAATGCATCTTATCGCGTATTGCGCCAGCCGGGCGACCCCGACGTACGCTCGCTCAGTGACTATCGCAAAAGCGGTGGCTATGCAGCGCTGGAGCGAGCGCTGCGCGACCTGTCACCTGAGCAGGTTATCCAGCAGGTCGTCGAGGCAAAATTGCGTGGCCTCGGCGGCGCGGGGCGCCTGACCGGCGAGAAGTGGCGCATTGTGCGCCGCGCTGACGATAACCAGAAATACGTTATATGCAACGCCTACGATGCCGATAGTCGCTCGCTGGCCGCTCGTTCTCTGCTGGAGCGCAATCCGCACCAGGTGATTGAAGGGATCGTGCTGGCCGCCTACGCTGTCGGCGCTTCCGAAGCCTACCTTTTCACGCGCAGCCTGTACGAGGAAGGCATAGAGACGGTGCAGCGCGCTCTCCAGGAGGCGCTGGATGCGAACCTGGCTGGCCGTGATATCCTGGATACCGAGTTCAGTTGCAATATCACTGTGGTCGGTGTGGATATCGGCTTTATGGGCGGCGAGGAGACGGTACAGATGGCGCTGATCAAAGGACGCCGGGGCATGCCGGAGCAGCGCCCGCCGTATCCTGCGCAGTATGGCCTGTGGGAGAAGCCAACCGCCATCAATAATGTCGAAACTCTGGCGAATGTGCCGGTGATCCTGCGCGATGGTGCTCGTTCGTTCGCCAGCCTGGGTACTGCGAAAACAGGCGGCACGAAGATTGTGGCAGTCTACGATATCGCCGCAGAGGCCGCGCCGCAGGTGATCGAGATCCCGTTTGGGACGACACTGTATGATATTCTTGCTTACGCCGGTCTGAAGCGGGGTACCGATGAATTTCGTGCTATCGTTGTAGGCGGCGCTGAAGGTGGCGCTCTTCCTCCGTCTCTCCTTGAGACGGCATACGACTTCGACCCGGTAGAAGAGGCCGGCGCAATCATCGGTCCAGGCGTGGTTGAACTGCTGCCGACCAGCACCTGTATGGTCGCCTGGGCAATGGAGCGCAGCCGCTACCTGAGCAGAGAATCTTGCGGCAAGTGCGTTCCTTGCCGCCTGGGAGTGAAGCGCATCGCCGGGATGCTGGAAGGGATTGTCAGCGATCTTGGCGTCAATGGTGATCTCGATGTACTCGACGAGTTCGCTGAATACGTACCCAATGGCTCGCTCTGCGGATTTGGCGTGCAGGCGGTGAACCCGCTCAAGACAGCCCGGCGCTACTGGCCTGATCATTTCAGACTGCATATTGAGGAGCAGCGGTGTCCGACCGGCACCTGCCTGCCCGTGCGCGCTCACCGTTTTGTCACGAAGCATGTCTTGCCTTGATCTCTAAAGAGGAACTGATATATGGCTATCTCTGTCCGTGATAATCTCTCTCCGTCTACACCTGAGCCACAGGCCCCGATGGTGCGTAATGAGGTTGGGCAGCCCAGCTTCACGATCACCATTGACGGCAAAGTCGTGCAGGCGTATGAAGGCCAGACCATCCTGAGCGTGGCAATTGATAATGGCATTACCGATATCCCTAACCTCTGTAATGATGAGAAGCTGGAGCCGACATCGGCCTGCCGCATGTGCCTGGTGCATATCGAGGGGGTGGAACGGCCCCTTCCTTCCTGCAATACTCCGGCGACGCCAGGCATGGTGGTGACGACGAACTCGGATGAGTTATTTCATATCCGTCGCACCAATCTGGAGATGATGCTCTCCGACCACAATGCCTATTGCCAGCCACCCTGCCAGGTGGATTGCCCGACGCATATCGACATTCCCGGCTACCTGGAACTGATTGCTAAAGGCTCGATGAAAGAGGCGGCTCGCCTGGTCAAGGAAGTGCTGCCTTTCCCCTATATTCTGGGCCTGACCTGTCCCGCACCCTGCCAGAAAGCCTGCCGGCGCGCGCTGGTAGATGAAGAAATCGCCATCTGCCGCATGCACGGGCATGCCGCAGAATTCAGCCTGCTCGATCCACCGATCCCTTATGTGCAGGACCCCCCCACCGGCAAGAAAGTGGCTATCGTTGGCGCCGGACCCGCCGGCCTGACCTGCGCTTACTATCTGGCGCTTAGAGGCCACTACTGCAAGATCTTCGATATGCAGCCGCAGCCAGGCGGTATGCTGCGCTACGGCATTCCTGAGTATCGCCTGCCAAAGGATATGTTGGACCGCGAGATCGACCACGTCTGGCAACTGGGCGTCGATTTCCAGGCCAACGTTAAACTCGGCGTTGACTTTACCATAGATGATCTCTTCGCCCAGGGCTTCGATGCCGTTTACCTGGCAATCGGCGCATGGACAAGTAACCCGCTGGGCGTCCCCGGCGAAGATGCTGAAGGCGTGGTCAATGCGATCCAGTTCCTCTACGAGAAGGTAGAGGGCAAGCCGGTGCCGGTAAAAGAGGGTGACAGGGTGGTGGTGCTCGGCGGCGGCTTTACGACATTTGACTGTACAAGAACTTCGCTGCGCCTGGGCGCGCAGGTGCATACCGGCTACCGTCGCTCCATCAAAGAGATGACGGCCACGATGGAAGAAATCGAGGATGCCGAAGCTGAAGGCACGCACCTGATGTTCTACGTGCAACAGACGCGCGTGATTACCGAGAATGGGCGTGTCAAGGGACTGGAGTTCATCAGAAACAAGCTGGGCGAGCCTGATGCCAGCGGACGCCGCCGCCCGGTGCCTATCCCCGGCTCCGAATTCACCATCGAGTGCGATACGATCATTCCCGCGTTCGGTCAGAAGCCGGACAAAGCAGTATTGGATGAGAAGTCCGGCGTAAAATGGACGAAGTGGCAGACGGTCCAGACCGATCCACATAACTTCATGACTGATCGCTATGCCGTCTTTGCCGGCGGCGACTGCCAGATGGGCGCGAAGACGATTATCGAATGCGTGGCGCAGGGCAAGCTCGGCGCGCGCTCAATCCATGCCTTCCTCACCGGTCAGGATATGAAAGAGGTAGCGCGCCGCCTGGAACTGGAAGAGCGCAAGCCCGATCTCTTTGATATCGTCCCTTACAAGCCGGTTGAGCCAAAGGTGAAGATGCCCATGCTGCCCTATGAGGAGCGCAAGCGCAACTTCCGCCTGATCGAGCTGGGCTACCTGCGTGAGCAGGCGCAGCGCGAAGCTGCCCGCTGCTTGCAGTGCGCCTGCCCGGCGGCGGGTCAGTGCGATTTGCAGCGGTACAGTATTGAGCATGGCCTGGCCGACAATCGCTTCCACGATGGCGAGCCGAGCGACTACCATGACTATGAGGTAGATCTCTCGCACAGCTTTATCCTGCGCGATCCCAACAAGTGCATCAACTGTACACAGTGCGTGCGCGTCTGCCATGATGTGATCGGTCCCGACTGCTACGGCATGTTCGGCAAAGGCTTCGATACCATCGTTTCGACGCCGTTCAACGTCTCGCTGCACGATACTGACTGCGTCTCCTGTGGCGCCTGCGTGCAGGTCTGCCCAACCGGCTCGCTGATGATGGCCGAACGCTATCTGGCGCGCTATTCCTTCGCGCTGGACCGCTGTATCTTCTGCGGCGACTGCGTTGAGGTCTGTCCGCATGGTGCGCTGGGCGAGACGCCAAACTTCGAGCTGTCCTTCTTCAACCGCTTCGGCGACGATGTGACGCTGGAAAAAGACGATCTGGCGAACGCACCGAACTACCTGGTGCGCCAGCGCCTGCCGCGCAGCAAAAAGTCGCTGCCGGTCATGAGTCCTCTGGTGCGCCCGCTGCCACCGCGCGGCATCCGCGAATAGGAGCGCAGCTTGCGATTGGAAAGTGGCCTGGTTCCTACAAGGGAGCCGGGCCGCTTTTCAGGTGCAGGTTTTTTGGGAGAGGCCAGGGCGACCTTACTGGATATTCGCTCTTCAACGACGATCAGACGCTGGCGCTGAAGAAGCTGCCAGCGTGACTGCTTTTGGCCCAGAGCCGGGACATGTTACAATACTCTTATACTCCCTTGCGTTCAGATGGGCAAGATGCGCCAGCATCTTGCCAGTCCCGCCGGTGGCGGGACGGATCTCGAACGGCTATCAAGATTTCATACCATGTTGCTTTCAGAGAAGCAACATGGTATGAATCATTTCACGGAGCGAACGAAAGGCTTTTTCTATGGTTCAAGGGCGAATTTTGCGCTTTCCTCAGGGCTTTTTGTGGGGAACGGCATCGGCGGCTCATCAATGTGAAGGTGGCAATACCAACAATCAATGGTATCGCTGGGAGCAGCAGGGACGCATCCTCAGCGGCGATACCTGCGCGGCGGCCTGTAACTGGTGGCAGGAAGCGGAAAAAGATTTCGCGCGGGCGGAGCAGATGGAGAATAATGCGCTGCGGCTCAGTGTGGAGTGGAGTCGCGTTGAGCCTGTCGAAGGGAAGTGGGATGATGCGGCGCTGGATCGCTACCGCGCCATGCTCTCCGACCTGCACCGCCGGCATATCAAGCCCGCTGTGACGCTGCACCATTTCACCGAGCCACTCTGGTTTGTTGACCGGGGCGGCTTTGCCAGGACGAGCAATATTCGCTTTTTCACCCGGTACGTTGCGTATGTGGTCAAGGCGTTGCAAGATCTGTGCGATTTCTGGATCACGATTAACGAGCCGAACGTCTATGCGACCGAGGGCTATCTACGCGGCGTCTTCCCGCCCGGTGAGCAGAACCTGTTGCGCTCAATGCAGGTCCTGCGCAACCTGGTGCAGGCGCATACCGCCGCGTTCTACACCATTCGCCGGATTCAACCGGAAGCTCAGATTGGCTATTGCCTGCACTATCGCCTGTTCGATCCTGCCAGCAAGCTCTCGCCGCTGGATCATGCTGCTGCCGGCCTGCAAGATCGCTTCTTCAACCAGGCGCCTTTGCAGGGCTTTGAGACCGGGCATTTCCCGTTCCCGCTGAATACGCTGCTTGCTCCTGTCGCCGGTGCGTCTGGCGCACGCGACTATCATGGCATCAACTATTATACACGCGAGATGGTACACTTTGATCCTGATCTGCCTGCCGAGGGGTTTGGACGTCGTTTTGTGCGCCCTGGCGCGATACGTAACGATCCCGGCGTCGATGGCAGCTTCGGCGAGATCTATGCAGAGGGACTCTACCGTGTGCTCAAGTTTGTCTATTATCACACGAGGGGAAATAAGCCGCTCTATATCACCGAGAATGGCTTCTGTGATGCTGCCGACGACCGGCGTCCGCGCGCTATCCTGGAGCACCTGGCGATGCTCCATCGCGCGATCCGTGAGGGGATACCCGTGCGCGGCTACTTTTACTGGACGCTGGTCGATAACTTTGAATGGAATCAGGGCTGGCAGGCGCGCTTCGGCCTGATCGAGACAAACCCGCTGACCCAGGAGCGTATTCCCCGCCGTAGCGCCAGCATGTTTGGCGAAATTTGCCGCGCCAATGCCATCACCGAGAGCATCGTTGAACGCTATGCGCCCGAACTGCTCGATACGCTCTTTGGTTCTGCCACCACAGAACAGCGCAAACTGACGGTCTGATACCAAGTTGCTTCTCTGGAAGCAACTTGGTATGAAATCTTGATAGCCGTTCAGATGGGCAAGATGCTGGCGCATCTTGCCCATCTGAACGCAAGGGAGTATGAGCAGTATACTCGGCGAGTGTGTAGGAAGTTCGCCGAAAAACTTTTTCCCCTCTTTTTCTCTTCTGGGAGAGGTGAGAGAAAGGAAAACTGAAAAGCTCTTATAGATTCTCTACTGGCTGGTAAATATCCATAGATATCTGCTATAATAGAGTATACTCACTCATTCATTAGTTGCCTACGTAGCGGTAGGTTTCTTCGTAATGCTGCGTTTTTCCTTGCATTCGTTTTCGTCTACACAGTCGTAGATTCCCTCGTGATGGAACGCTTCCCTTTTTTTATCGGTATTTTGTAGTGCGGTATTTTGTAGTGCAGTACACGTAATTTGCAACCTATGCTGCATAGGAGAGGAGAGAGGTCTTAATGTCATCTAACACCGCTAATCCTGTTGACACTGTTGCGATTCCTGAAGAACATGGAATTGAGCGACACGGCATTGAGCGTGTATCGCCGGCCACGCGCACGCATGTGCGTATCTTCGACAACTTTACCATGTGGCTCTCGGCCAACCTTGTCGTGCCGACTGTGGGATTGGGTGCTCTGTCGGCGCTGCCATTCCTGCATCTAGGCTTCTGGGACAGCCTGCTGGTAATCCTCGTTTTCAATACGCTCGGTGTGTTGCCGGTGGCTTTTTTCTCTACACTTGGACCAAAACTGGGGCTGCGCCAGATGACTATTTCGCGCTTCTCCTTTGGCTGGGTGGGTGCAATCATCATGGCGCTTTTCAACGTCGCGGCCTGTATTGGCTGGTCGGCGGTCAACGTCATTATTGGCGGTCAACTGGTCGAAGCGTTGAGCGGTGGGATTGTGCCTGCCTGGGCTGGTATCCTTGTCATCGCCATCCTGACGACGCTGGTCAGTATCTACGGCTATCGCTATGTGCATCGTTATGAGCGTTATGCCTGGATACCGATGGCACTCCTCTTCCTGGTGCTATTTATTGGTGCCGTGCCGCATGTCAATATTGCTGCGACGCCGGCTTTCGGCGCTGCCGGTCTGGCGGCTTTCATCACGTATGGTGGCGCCATCTACGGTTTTGCCACC
>JADBKA010000250.1 GCA_014896635.1 Ktedonobacteraceae bacterium | reverse complement strand
CGATTGCGGCGAATCCCGGCAGTTTCCTGCACTTTATTCCCCAGATTCTCCACGGCTTTACGTTCGGTAGCATTCGCAATCTGATCTTTGGTATCATCCTGGTGGCGGTGATGATCTTCCGCCCCGAAGGTATGATCCCCAGCACCAGAAGAAGACGCGAACTGCATCATGCCGAAAGTGAAGCTTCCGAAGAGGGATCACTGGATGTGCCACCGGGAACGGCGGAGTTCGAGTCCGAAGTGCGAGTTGAGTAACAAAGCAGCAATACGAGGAGAAACTATGAGCGTAGATCAGAAAAGACCTGTCGGCGAACCGGAATCGGCGGACCGCAGCGATAAAGCTCTGCTGGAACTCAACTCTGTGACCAAGCGTTTCGGTGGCCTGGCTGCGGTTCAGGACGTCGATCTGGTGGTGCGACCACATGAGATCGTCAGCATTATCGGTCCCAATGGCGCTGGCAAAACCACTGTATTCAATCTCATTACCGGCATCTACCGCCCGACTGCCGGTGATATTCGCCTCAACGGTCAGTCCCTGGTCGGCCTGCGGCCCGATCAGATTGTCACTGCCGGCATCACCCGTACCTTCCAGAATATTCGCCTCTTCAACAATATGACGGTGCTGGAAAACGTTCTCGTAGGCCAGCATACACAACTGCGCTCTGGCGTACTCAGTTCCATCTTCCGTCCACCTCGTACCGTGCGCGAAGAACGCGAGGCGCGTAAACGCGCGCTTGAGTTGCTCAGCTTCTTTGGCACCACTCTGGTGGAACGCGAGGACGAATACGTCATCAACCTTTCCTACGCCGACCGCCGCCGCGTCGAGATCGCTCGCGCACTGGCCGCCAATCCCAAACTGCTGCTGCTCGATGAGCCGACTGCCGGTATGAACGAAGCAGAAACGCTCGAAGCGATCAAATACGTGCGCCGCCTGCGCGACGAACTGAACCTGACTATCCTGTTGATCGAGCACAAGCTCACCGTCACTATGGGCATCTCGGACCGCATCGCTGTTCTTGACTATGGACGTAAGGTCGCCGAAGGGCTGCCCGAAGAAGTACGCCGCAATCCCCTGGTGATCGAAGCCTACCTCGGCAAGGCCGCAACGGCTGGCCGCAAGATCGTCGAAGAGTCAGTCAGGCAGGAAGAAGATTGAGGTGCGCGAAAGAGAGGAATATGCATGAGTAGTCCGAATGCGGTTGAGTTACGACTGGAGAGCGTCAATACCTTTTATGGCCCAAGCCAGGTGCTCTATGATATCTCTCTTGAGGTGAGGAAAGGCGAAATCGTCTGCCTGCTCGGTGCTAATGCTGCCGGCAAAACGACAACGATGAAAACCATTTTCGGCCTGATTCGCCCGCGTTCCGGCTCGATTTTCTTTGAAGGTCAGCCCATCGAGCGCAAACTAACCGGCGATATTGTGAAGTCCGGTCTGGCACTTGTCCCGGAAGCACGGCGCATTTTCCCACGCATGACGGTGCTGGAAAATCTGGAGATGGGAGCCTACACGCGCAGCAATAAAGTAGAGATCAAGGCGGATCTGGATCATGTGTGCCAGATCTTCCCGCGCATCAAGGAACGCCTGAAACAGGTGGCCGGTACAATGTCGGGCGGTGAGCAGCAAATGCTGGCGATGGCGCGCGCGCTCATGTCCCGCCCGCGTATGATCTGTATGGACGAGCCGTCGATGGGCCTCTCGCCCATTCTGGTCGAAACTGTTTTCTCGACCATCCAGCGCATCCGTGAAGAAGGGGTGACGATCTTCCTGGTAGAGCAGAATGCTTCAATGGCGCTGAATCTTGCCGACCGGGGCTATGTGCTGCAAACCGGCAAGATCGTACTGAGCGATACGGCCCGGAATCTATTAACGAACGACCTGGTGCGCCAGGCATACCTCGGTGGTGCGTAAATGGCCTGGATGGTCTAGACAGACAGCAACTCGCCGAGCATCCCCAGCAACTCGTCGATCCGTGCTGGCTTGATAAAGATTGCTCGTGGCGCGCCAGCAGTCCTGGACGCAGCCGGATGCCGATGTAGTCCAGGGTGAGTAAATACCACCCGCTGTTGTCACGCTCAACTGTTCCTGGAATCCAGTGTCCGAACACGCATAGTTCGATACGATCACCGGAGCGTAGAGGCAGTTCGCTCAGTTCGAGACACTGCTGTTCGTGGTTGTAGCCGAGCCCGCCACTCCAGATGGTATTGGTCTGCTCTTCTAACATGCCAGCCGAACCTTCTCCAGAAGTTCTTTACTCTTTCGTTTAGGGACGAAATTCGCCCTTATGAGGGGTACGAATGATAACGGAAGAGAGTTTCGCTTGATGCCACTTTTCTCTGTAACTCCGTACTTTTGGGGGAAGGTTGAAATGCTCATGGTTCTGTATTTTTTCTGGCACAGATAGGCTATCCAGCTTCGCTGCTATCGGTTATAATCAGAGAGAAAGTTAATAGAAGCATTCTGGAAGGGTTTTTTGTGTCACATGGATGTGCAAAAGCCGCGAACACGCCGGAAAGTCCTCTGGGGACGAGTGCTGATTGTGTTGCTAGTGCTGCTGGCGATCATTGTCAGCGCGGCCCTGTGGCTGATCTGGAATCCCGCGCAGTGGAATAGTATTCTGCCGGTACTGATCCTGACGGTTCTCAGTATCATTATTGCGCTCTTCCAGTGGCTCTTTCCTATCACTGAAAAGCCGCTCCCGCCGCTTCCGCTTGCTCCTGACCCGGCGATTACAGGCTCGCTACTCGCTCCAGGAAGCGGGCAGAGGATTGCTTACCGCAGCCTGCTGGCGGTCCCGCCGTCTACTGATGAGTATACGGTACAGCAGCGTGAGAAAGCCGTTGGGGAGATATACGAGAAATTGACGCGGCATGCTGTAACGGCTGTTGTGCTGACCGGCATCGGGGGGGTTGGCAAATCGACACTGGCTGCGCTGGTTTATCGCTATGCTGAGAAACAGCGCCAGGCGGGTCAGAGTCCTTTCAGCGCCCCCGCGCTCTGGCTCAAAATCGACTCGACTGCCACGATGGCCGATCTCATCGGCACCATCTTTGAATCGCTGCAAAAACCTGTCCCTGAGCTGGATTCGCTGGCGCCGCACAGTCAGGCAGCGGTGCTCTTCAATACTCTCAACGAAGCTTCGGGGCCGCGCCTGATCGTGCTCGATCAATTTGAAAATTTGTTGAATTGGCAGACCGGGCAAGCTCTGCCTGATCGTTCCGGTGTTGGGGAGTGGATTGATGTGATTAATAATCAGCCGCTGACCTGTCGTATCCTGCTGACTAGCCGGCCCTGGCCTGTCGGCGTCAGGAGCTATCTGCCGGCGCATATGCAGGAGTACCAGGTGAAGGGGCTGGAACTCGATGAAGGCGTGCAATTGCTGCGCAAGCTAGGAATTGCGGGCGAAGAAGAGGAACTGCGCCGGGCAGTCGAACGTTGTGGCGGCCATGCCTTTGCCCTGACCCTGCTGGCCTCACTGTTGCGCAATCGCCATCTCAGCCTGAGCGCCTTCTTCAATGACCCTTCCTATAGTCGTCTCTGGATTGGCAATGTTGCGCGCAACCTGCTCGACCAGATCTACATAGAGCAGCTTGACTCCGTACAGCGTATGCTGCTCACTGCTTTCTGTGTCTACCGTGAGCCGGTCCCCCTCGCTGCCGCTCAGGCAGTGGCCGATCCTGAACAAACCATTGCCTTGAGCCGTCTGCAACAGGCCCTTGACGGCTTGCTGGCTCAGCATCTCTTGCAGCCTGCTGGCGAAGGGCTGTACCAGTTACATACGCTGATTGTCGGCTTTGCCAATGATCGTTTTGTGGAAGATGACGAGCAAGCCAATTTCCGCGAGTTGCAGGCCGCCTATGCCAGGGCCGCGCACTACTATCGCCAATATGCCGCGCAGCATAGTCCCTCACCAGGACAACGTAGACAGAGCCGGGATGTGCAGCCTCTCGTGGAAGCCACCTGGGCGCTCTGCCAGGCAGGCCACTGGCGGGAAGCTTACGAGCTGATTGTGCAGGAGCGGCTCTACACAGATCTGCGCCGCTGGGGCAACAGTGCCACGCTGCTGGAGCTATACTTGCAACTTGTGCCGTTGCAAAAGTGGCAGCCAGCAGAGAGCCAGGCAGCCAGGATCTATAATGAGCTGGGTGAGATCTATCGCGTGCTCGGCCAGGTTATGACAGCGCGCCATTACTTTGAGCAGGCGCTAGAACTCAGTCGCCAGGCGGGAGACCGCCACGAAGAAGGGCGCGCCTTGAACAATATCGGGCGCACTTATTCCGATACAGGTGAGAGGCGATATACGCTGCAATACTGCGAAGAGGCGCTGGCCGTCTGCGAGAAGACAGGCGATGTGCAGGGGAAGAGCACAGCCCTCTCCAATATTGGCTGGGCCTATTATGACTTCGCACTGATGGATAAGGCGCTGGCAGCTTTTGAGCAGGCACTGCCGCTCTATCGTGAGTTAGAGGATCACGGTGAGGAGAGCCGCACGTTGAACGCTATCGGGCGCGTCTACCTGAATCTGGGTCAGGTTGACAGGGCGCTGGCGTACCATGAGGAATCCCTGAAGATCAGCCGGGAAATAGGAGACCGCAGCGCCGAGGGCTGGACGCTCAATTGCCTGGGACGGGTGTATAGTGCGACGGGAGAGAGGCAGAAAGCCCTCGATTACTACAACCAGGCGCTGCGCATTCGCCGTGGAACCGGCAATCGCGGCGGTGAAGGATCGGTTCTCAATAACCTGGGGGTGGTCTACGCTGATCTGGGAGAGTATCAGAAAGCGCTGGCTTACTACGAAAAGGCGCTGTCCATCCGGCGCGAGACCGGCAACCGGTCAGGTGAGGCCAAAACGCTCTACTTCCTGGGAACACTGCACAGGAATCAGGGTGAGTTGGGGCTGGCCATCGCCTCTCTTAAGCAATCTCTGATCATTCGCCGCAAGCTGGGCCAGCGCAAACATGAGGCCAAAGCCTTGCTGGTGCTTGGCCGCTGCTACAACGATAGCGCCAAAGATGCTGTCGCTCTTGCCTGCTACTTGCTGGCCCTTGACATCTTCAACCAGTTGCCTGCCACCGATCAGGATGCCGGACTGCGTGCCAGGACGACGCAGAGATCTATCGCGGCTTTGCGTGAAAAGCTTGGCGATGCCGAGTTCGATAAACTCAAAAACAGTGTTGAGCCGCAAGTGCAGCAGATAGTGGACCAGGAATTGCGGGCAACCTGACAGTTTCGACCGTTTACCTGCGGTCCCCCTGCGGTCCCCCGGACTCTCCGCCGGCTTTCTCGCCCCCAGCGAGGTGGCAGCTACGCCGGGCGTGCGAACCAGCGCAGGTAGCGCAGGAGCCGGGGATTGACGCTTTGCAGCATCTCCATGTCCCCCGCGCTCAGTGGCTTGATCCAGAGCAACAGCCCCAGGCTCAGGACGAGGAAAATGCAGCCCGAAATCACCAGTTGCACTTTATCCGTCGGGTGCCACAGCAGGCCGGGCAGCGCCGCCAGAACCAGCGCCAGCAAAAAGCGTAGCGTAAAGCCCAACAGTTCCATTGGATACCGGCGCGGTAGATGTCGTACGATCATGAACAGCATGAGCAGACCAACGACTGTCTTGGCGATGCCATCGGCGATCAGGGCGCCTGCTGGACCGGAATGCGGGATGAGTACGATGCCGCCAAGTAGAGCAATACTTATGCCAATCCACTGGGCCAGCGCAACGCGACTGGATTCGCCAACCACATAGAGCGAGAGCTGGTGGATCGTGGTCCCGATGATTCGTACCAGAATATTAAAGAAAAGAAAAATCGCAAAGAGTGGTCCCATCGGGTCATATTGACTGCCGTAGAGCGCGTGCGCGATGGCCGGCGCGTTGAAAAGGCAGAAAACCAGGCCGGTCGCCGCAAGGATCGTCTCCACTTTGATCAGTGCCTGCCACGAACGCGCCAGGCGCTGGTAGTTCTTCCCCACAAAAGCCGCCGCCAGCGCGGCTCCACCTACCCCACCAAAGCCAGCTACCAGTAGATAATTGGCAGCATCCGCTAGCTGGAAAGAAAGGTTGAAATAGCCAATCTCCACCAGCGAAACGGCAAAATAGCCAAGTAAAATGATCGAAACCTGCTTGAGCAGCGCTCCTGAAGCCAGATTGGTCAGCCAGGCCGAGATCCCCAGTTGGAGAACCGGCTTGAGCGGCTGCCTGTACTCCGCGCCGCGCGCGAAAATAACCCTGGAGAGCCAGAGCACGTAAGCCGCCGTCACGAAAATATAGCCAGTTGCCATCAGCCAGAGCAGACCGTTGATGCCGCCGCCACTCTGCAACACCACAAATCCCAGTCCCAACAGGCCGATCTGTGTCAACGAGCCGATCACAAACACGATCTTCATGCGCATAAGCGCGGCACAGACAGCATTCAACAGATTCGCTACGCCGCTACTCACAACGAGCAATGCAATAGGCAGAATGTAGGGTTCCCATTCAGGATCGAACAGATCGCCAACATTCAATGCCTGGTGCATTTGTATGTGCTGCATCAGTATGGTAAGAGCTGGCAGACCGTAGATGATCAGAAACGCGCTGACGATGAGAATACCTATGCGCAGTAGGAGCAGGCGTCTGATGAGGAGCGCAGCCGCAGCTTTGCCATGTTCGGCCAGGACACGTGGCACAAAAGTTGTTGTTGCATCTTCTAATCCCAGAGCAACTATATACTGGATGGTATTATAGGCCGTCATTGCCACCGCATAGATGCCGTACTCTCGCGTGGTCACTTCGTGTGTAATGATGACCGTGAGTAAGAAAGTCGAAGCGAAAAACCAGAGTCCGTAGAGCTGGTTGAGCAGATAACTCCCCGGCGTGCGTTTTAAAAGATGCTGAGCTGCCGCCTCTTCCTGTGGCAGTTCTGTCATAATGGTGCTATCCGATGTCAGGGAATTGGCATTGTTTGATATCACAGGTACTCCGTTATCCTGGTTACGTGACTCGTTTGCTCTTCTATGATTGCCTCCCGTTGTTGCACTACAACGACTATGAGCGGACTGCTGCTCTTCAAGATAGATCAGTCGCAGTGGACGTAA
>JADBKA010000249.1 GCA_014896635.1 Ktedonobacteraceae bacterium | reverse complement strand
CTGGCCGACGTGCTGGATTGGAGCACGGCGCGCTCTGAAGAGGCTGAAGTGCTGCTGCACACATGACTCCTTTTCTTCTTCCCACTCTTGTCAGAACCCCTCCGACGCGCTATACTGAGAAAGTTATCTGCTGAGTCTCTGAGAAAACCGTTGAGCGTCCGTTTCCGTTTTTGCTTCCCTGTGAAGGAATAAAGAGGGTGAGGGGATATGGGAGGAGCCAGGGCGCCCGCAAGGGTCCGCACAAAGTGGGGGTCAGGGTTCCCCAGAGGGGAACAGGTATCCCCCGAAAAATCCTTTTTTCCTGTTTTTTTCTTTTGAGGGAGTTGGAAGCCGCTCTCTCTATATTCGCAACAATCCATTAAAATCGCATGAAGGAAATATAATACATAAATGTATACTTCGGTGATTTCTGCAAATGATTGAATTGGCAGCCATCAAAGCAACGATGAGATAAAAACCGTATGGTAGGGAGACAATTGTATGATTCAACCTGAAGCTCTGGCCCCCGGCGTGCTGCTCAAGGGGATTCTGCCGCAGGGAACCGTCTCGGTCGTCAGCGTGACGCGGCATGGCGACATCGGCATCGAGCTGGTGTACCGCGAAAATAACGGGCAGGTAGGCAGCGAGTTGCTCTATCAGGACGACCTGGCGCGCCTGGAGATCGTCCCTGCCGATCTGCCCTGGAGCTTCACCGCCGATGGCAGCCTCTTTCGCCTCGTCTCAGAAGCTTATCGTATCCACCTGGCCTATCTTTTCGATCCTCTGATGGCCGTGCATACGTCGCTCGTCGAGCCGCTGCCGCACCAGATCACGGCGGTCTACGAGACGATGCTCACCCGTCAGCCGCTGCGCTACCTGCTGGCCGACGATCCCGGCGCCGGCAAAACGATCATGACCGGCCTGCTGATCAAAGAACTCTTTCTGCGCGGCGACCTGCGCCGTTGTCTGATCGTGGCGCCCGGCAACCTGGTTGAGCAGTGGCAGGACGAACTGCACCGCCGCTTTCACCTCACCTTTGACATCCTGACGAACGACCGCCTCGAAGCCTCGGCCAGCGGCAATCCTTTCGTCGAGATGCCGCTCTGCATCGCGCGGCTGGACAAGCTCTCGCGCGACGAGACGGTACGCGCGCGCCTGGCCCGCAGCGAGTGGGATCTAATCGTGGTCGATGAGGCGCATAAGATGTCGGCCTCGTTCTTCGGCAGCGAGATCAAGTACACAAAACGCTACCAACTGGGCGAGCTGCTCAGCAAGATCACGCGCCATTTTCTCCTGCTCACCGCCACTCCTCACAACGGCAAAGAGGAAGATTTCCAGCTCTTCCTGCGCCTGCTGGATGCCGACCGTTTCGAGGGCCGTTTTCGCGGCGGCGTCCACAAGGTCGATGTCTCGGATCTGATGCGCCACCTGCTTAAAGAGCAGCTCTATCGCTTCGACGGCAGGCCGCTTTTCCCCGAACGACTGGCCTATACTGTCAATTACCAGCTCTCGCCGCTCGAACTCACCCTTTATAATGAAGTGACCGATTATGTGCGGCGGGAGTTCAACCGCGCCGATGCGCTGGAACAGAACGGGCGCCGGGGGACGGTCGGCTTCGCGCTGACGATCTTGCAGCGCCGCCTGGCCTCTTCGCCCGAAGCGATCTACCAGTCGTTGAAACGGCGGCGCGAGCGGCTCGAACAGCGCATGCAGCAGGTGCAGTTGGCGCGACAGTTCGGCAACCAGTTTAACGGGCAGGCCGGCGACGTTGAGACGGCCATGCTGCACGATCAGCCGCTGCTGAGCGATGAGGAGCTTGAGGAGATCGACGACGCGCCCGGCGCCGAGCTGGAGGCGACGGAGGAGCGCGTGGTGGACCAGGCGTCGGCGGCCCGCACACTGGCCGAGCTGGCGGCGGAAATAGCCGTGTTGCAGCGCCTGGAACGTCTGGCCTCTCAGGTGCGCCGCAGCGGCAGAGATCGCAAGTGGGAAGAGCTGGCGAGCCTGCTGCAAGATCGCACGGAGATGTTCGATGCGCACGGTCAGCGGCGCAAGCTGGTGGTCTTTACCGAGCACCGCGATACGCTCAACTATTTAAGCGAACGCATGCGCGCGCTGCTCGGACGCAATGACGCGGTTGTGACCATTCACGGTGGCCTGGGACGCGAGGAGCGCGCCAGAGCGCAGGAGGCATTCACGCAGGACCGCCATACGCTGATTCTGGTGGCGACCGATGCGGCGGGAGAGGGCATCAATTTGCAGCGCGCGCACCTGATGGTCAATTACGATCTGCCCTGGAATCCGAACCGCCTGGAACAGCGTTTCGGGCGCATTCACCGCATCGGGCAGACGGAGGTCTGCCATCTCTGGAATCTGGTGGCGGCGGAGACGCGCGAGGGTGAGGTGTTTCATACGCTGCTCAGAAAGCTGGAGGAGGAGCGCACGGCTCTGGGTGGGCGCGTTTTCGATGTGCTCGGTCGCGTGCAGTTCGCTAACCAGCCCCTGCGCGAGTTGATCATCCAGGCCATTCGCTACGGCGACCGGCCCGACGTGCGCGCGAAGCTCACGCGCGTAGTGGCCGAGGCGCTGGACCGCCGGCATCTCCAGCAATTGCTTGAAGAGCGCGCGCTGACACACGAGGTGATGGATAAGGTGCGTGTCTACCAGGTGCGCGAAGAGATGGAGCGCGCGGCGGCCCGGCGCTTGCAGCCGCATTTTATCGCTTCATTCTTCCTGGAAGCCTTCAAGCGGCTCGGCGGCAGATGCTATGAGCGCGAGCCGCATCGCTACGAGATCACACACGTTCCGGCATCAATCCGCACTCGTCCCATCTTCCAGGACAGCAGAACCGTTGTGCTGCCGCGCTACGAACGCATCGTCTTCGAGAAGGAGCGCATGCAGGTCGCTTTCAAACCGGAGGCGGAGTTGCTCTGCCCCGGCCATCCCCTGCTGGACGGCGTGATCGACTTGCTACTCCAGCAACACGGCGATCTGCTGAAGCAAGGCGGCACGCTGGTCGATACTGGCGATGAGGGCGAGGAGATGCGCGTACTCTTCTACCTGGAGCATACGATTCAGGATGCGAGCACCGAGGCGAGCGGCAGGCGGCGTGTGATTTCGCGCCAGTTGCAGTTTATCGAGATCAACGAGCGTGGCGACATGCGCTCCGCCGGCTATGCGCCCTTCCTCGACTATCGTCCCCTGACAGAGCCGGAGGCGGCGGCGATAGCGCCACTGCGCAGCGCGTCCTGGCTCTCCGCCGATCTGGAGCGGCAGGCGCGCAACTATGCGATCACGCAACTGGTGCCGCGCCATCTCGGCGAGGTGAAGCGGCGGCGCGAGGAGCAGATCGACAGGACCATCAAGGCGGTGAACGAGCGCCTGACCAGAGAGATCAGCTACTGGGATAATCGCGCCGAGCAGCTCAAGCTTCAGGAGGCGGCGGGCAAGACGAACGCGCGCGTCAATTCGCAGCTAGCGAGCAGCCGCGCCAGGGAGCTGATGGAGCGCCTGGAGCGCCGCATCAACGAACTTGAGCAGGAGCGCAAGCTCTCGGCGCTGCCACCGGTGGTGATCGGCGGCGTGCTCGTGGTTCCCATTGGTCTGCTCAGGCGGCTGTGTGGCGAGAGCGAGCCGGTCCCCGCCGATTTGCACGCGCGCGAGACTGAGCGCGTGGAGCGGCTGGCGATGGAGGCGGTGATGCGCATTGAGCGCGAACTGGGCTATCAGCCGCGTGATGTGAGCGCCGAGAAGCGCGGCTACGACATCGAATCGCGCGTGCCAGGCGCACCTGATGACCCGGAGGCGAGCCGGCTGCGTTTTATTGAAGTGAAGGGCCGCGTTAAAGGCGCCGGGACGGTGACGGTGACGCGCAATGAGATCCTGACGGCGCTGAACGCGCCCGACGATTTCCTGCTGGCGCTGGTAGAGGTCGATGGCGAGCAGACGACGACACGCTATATCCACAGGCCGTTCCGCCACGAACCCGACTTCGCCGCTACCAGTGTGAACTATGATCTGGAGAGGCTGCTGAATGAGAAAGAGGTAACAATTAAGGAGTGATCTCTCTTATGTCCTATAAGCAAAAATTGATCGAGGTGGCGCTGCCGCTCAAGGCCATCAACGAGGAATCCAAACGCGAGAAATCGCTGCGGCACGGCCACCCCTCGACGCTGCATCTCTGGTGGGCGCGCCGTCCCCTGGCAGCCTGCCGTGCCGTCCTCTTCGCCTCGCTCATTGACGATCCTTCTGCCCATCCCGAACGCTTCCCCAGCGAGCAGGAGCAGGATGAGGAGCGTGAACGACTCTTCAAGCTAATCGAGCAAATGGTGATATGGGAAAATGCAAACGATGAGCAGATAATGAAACAGGTACGCGCAGAGATCGAGCGGGCAACGGGCGGCGCGCTGCCGGTCGTACTGGACCCCTTCGCCGGCGGCGGCTCCATCCCGCTCGAAGCGCAGCGCCTGGGCCTGGAGGCGCATGCCGGCGACCTCAACCCGGTGGCGGTGCTGATCAACAAGGCGCTGATCGAGATTCCGCCGAAATTCGCCGCGCGCCCGCCCGTCAATCCCGACGCCCGGCCTGAGATATTTCAGGGAAGCCTGCACGGCGCGCGCGGGCTGGCCGACGATACCCGCTATTACGGTAAGTGGATGCGCGACGAGGCCGAACGCCGCATCGGCCACCTCTACCCGCCGGTGACGCTGCCGCCGGAACACGGCGGAGGCGAGGGGACGGTCATCGCCTGGCTGTGGACGCGCACCGTCACCTGCCCCAATCCGGCCTGCGGCGCGCAGATGCCGCTCGCCAGCAAGTGGTGGCTTTCAAAGAAAGACGGCAGGCAGATCTGGGTTGAGCCTGTTGTAGATCTCACTGTGACGCCGCCGGCTGTGCGCTTTACAGTACAGGCAGAGCGGTCGGGCCGGCCACAGGAGGGTACAGTCAATCGCAAAGGCGCAAGATGCCTCGCCTGCAATACCTCTGTCCCGTTTGATCATATTCGCAGCGAAGGGAAAGCCGGGCGCATGGGCCAGCAGCTCATGGCAATCGTAGCCGAAGGACAGCGAGGGCGCGTGTATCTTGCTCCGACAGAATCACATATAGCTGTTGCGGCTACAGCCAGACCGGCATGGAAACCAGAGGAATTAGTAACAACACCAAGTCATGACGTTGATCGTCTTCCAATGTATGGAATGAATCGCTGGGGCGATGCTTTCACCCCACGCCAGCTTGTCGCGCTCACCACCTTCGCCGATCTGGTGCAGGAGGTCAGGGAGCGCGTGCTCGCCGACGCCGTGCAAGCTTACAGGCAGGCCGGGCTGCCGGATGATGCGCGCCCGCTACACGAGGGCGGCTCAGGCGCGGCAGCCTATGCCGACGCTGTGGCGACCTACCTGGGGATGGCGATTGATAGATCTGCTGATTACTGGTCCGCTATTTGTTCCTGGAACGCTGGCCGTGATGTAGTGCGTAATACCTTTGCGCGGCAGGCGATTCCGATGGTCTGGGATTTTGCCGAGGCCAACCCCTTCAGCGCCTCGACGGGCAACTTTCTGGGCGCGATAGACTGGATCGCAGAAGTGATCAAGGCGGCTCCAGGCGCAGCGCCGGGCCGGGCGCAGCAGTGCGATGCCACCACGTCCATCAACGGCGTGACACAGCCGTTGATCTCCACCGATCCCCCCTATTATGACAACATCGGCTATGCCGATCTCGCCGATTTCTTCTACGTCTGGCTGCGCCGCTCGCTCGGCGCAATTCACCCCGATCTCTTCAGAACGATGCTGACGCCAAAGGCGCAGGAATTAGTCGCCACGCCCTATCGCTTCGGCGGCAGCAAGAAGAAGGCGCAGGAATTTTTTGAGACCGGACTGGGCCAGGCGTTTGAGCGCATGCGCGCCGCGCAGCATCCCGACTATCCCATGACCGTCTACTACGCCTTCAAGCAGGCCGAGTCCGAAGATCAGCAGGACGGCGACGACGAAGCGCCGGCCCGCAATAACGGCAAAGGCAACGGCCTGAAAGTCGTGGCCTCGACCGGCTGGGAGACCATGCTCGAAGGGCTGATCAGGGCCGGCTTCACCATCACCGGCACCTGGCCCATGCGTACCGAAATGATGAATCGCAGCGTCGGCCTCGGCACGAACGCTCTGGCCTCGTCTATCGTGCTCGTCTGTCGTCCGCGCCCGCAGAACGCGCCGTTGGCCTCGCGCCGCCAGTTTCTCGCCGCCCTGCGCACCGAACTGCCTGCCGCGCTCAAGAAGCTCCAGCATGGCAATATCGCCCCCGTCGATCTGGCCCAGGCCAGCATCGGCCCCGGCATGGCGATCTACTCGCGCTACAGCAAAGTCATCGAAGCCGATGGTTCTCCCTTGCGCGTGCGTACAGCCCTGCAACTGATCAACAGCACGCTCGACGAACTGCTGGCCGAGCAGGAGGGCGAGTACGATTTTGCCACGCGCTTTGCCATCGCCTGGTTCGAGCAGTACGCCTTTGAGCCGGGCGAGTACGGCGTGGCGGAGACGCTCTCCAAAGCGAAAAACGTCGGCATTGCCGCGCTGGAGGAGATCGGCTGGCTGGAGGCGAAGAAAGGCAAAGTGCGCCTGCTGCGGCGCGAAGAGCTATCAGCCGGCAGGCAGCCCGCGCAGGATGGGCGGCTCACCGTCTGGGAGGCCATGCAGCGCATGATCCACGCCATCACCGGTAAGGAAGGCGAGGGGGAAGTGCAGGCGGCCAATATTCTGCGTGCCTCTGGCGCGCCGGGGAGCATGGCGCGCGACCTGGCCTACCGGCTCTACACCATCTGCGAGCGCCGGGGCTGGACGCAGGAGGCGCAGGACTGCAACAGCCTGGTGCTCTCCTGGTCCGAGATCAGCCGGCTGGCGAGGCGCGAGGCGCCCGATGAGCGCATCCGCCAGACGAGTTTTCTGTAGGCATCTATGAAATCGTCTCTTGTAGGAGAAGGAGACCCGTCAAAGGCGCCACTATCTGGAAAGGATCACAGACACTATCAGAAGGGACCGTATATAGTAGGGGCGACCCTTGCGGTCGCCCTGGTAGACCCGGTCCGCACTGCTAGACCCGGTCCGCACTGCTAGA
>JADBKA010000248.1 GCA_014896635.1 Ktedonobacteraceae bacterium | reverse complement strand
CGATGCTAACGTTAAACGTTGTAATACTTTCTAGAATCTTTTTAACGTTAACGTTAGCGGGCGATATGTCACGGGAACGTTGCTCAGAGTCGCCTTTTTTGGCCCCCGAGTCGTCTTTTGGTGCCGTATGGCGACTCTGAATCGGCGAAGAGAGGGAAAGAGTCGCCTTTTGATGTGCGGATACAGGAAGGAAAGAGTCGCCTTTTGGCGAAGAAGGACGACTTTGCGTGGGGAGCGCTGAAGCAGAAAAGTCGCCTTTTGGTAGCGGCAGGTCGGCAGAAAGCAACTTTTGTGAAGGAGTTGGCAAAGCATCATCAGCATGCAAGCAATCAGAGTCGCCTTTTGGCAGCAACGGGTTGACGGAAGGCGACTTTTGTGAAGGAGTTGGCAAAGTATCATCAGCACGTAGGCAATCAGAGTCGCCTTTTGGTAGCGGAAGGCGACTCTGTTGATCGATGGCCTCACGAGGAACTGGCAATAAGTCGCCTTTTGAGGACGAAAGAGTCGCCTTTTGGGCCTGTGCGACGGATTCATTGCCAGCGAAGTCGCCTTTTGACTGAGTATGGCGACTTTGACAATGATACTGAAAGACGTGTCGGATACGGATCACCAGCCGTTGTGCCGTCTCAGCGTCTACTTCCTGGCCCACAGCCTGGCAGATATCGTTGAAGAGGGCATCTACGTCAGGTGTGGTGGCCATCGGAAATGCGGAAGGTGGCACAAGTGATGAGGGAGAGGGCAGTTCACCATGTTCGCGGAGTTGGAGAAGACGGTGTTTGACCTGACGGGCAAAGGTAGCGACTTTGCTCCTGTAGTCGGTGAGCGGGGTGAGCGCCTCCGGGTCAGGCAAGGCAAGTGTGCGCAGCGGGAAGTGCAGGATGATCTGTCGTCGCATCCGCTGCTTATACACCATGCGCAGATGGCAGAGGGTGACGATATATTTTTCCGTCGTGTCGTAGGAAAGATTGATGAGGCGTGCCAGAGTGCGCAGGCTTTGCACCGTGATGACGGCCACATCGGTTATGTCCGGTCCCATATCTGGCAGCACCAGTTGTTTTTCCTGGGCATGGCGCAGCAGACGTGCCAGAAAATCGATCCCGTGCTGGCCTGGAAACAGACGCTCAAGCAGATATAACGTCGATGCGGCCACCCGCTCTTTCGGAATACCCTCGACCGAGGAGGGAGGGTGACGTGTGGCGGCGGATGTATCCCCCGATACATCACTGATACTAGTTACCATATCCTCTACCTTTCTCTTGAAGATGAAATGGATAGGGCTTGTGCGTGCTGATGACCACGTGCCATGAGATGATGTCGTCAAAGTGACGCAAATATTTCCCTCACACCTTGACAAAAGTGGTCAAAAAGGTTTAAGCTAATAACACGAAAGTGTTATTAAGCGTTTCTATTTGTTTGACACAAGGGTAGCTTTAGCAGACGTCCTTGGTCGAGCACAAGCCCCGCCAGACTCTTCGTATACATTTCTCAAGGTTGCGGCTCCCAGAGAAGTGTATCGTAGAACTGGCTATTTTTTTGTTGTGAAATAGTAATTATGTCATCGGTACTCCTTCATCGAACAATTGTCCACTATTCCCTGGCTGCTTGTCAAGCCTCTCTTTTTTATTGGTAAAGCGGGAAAGCTTAGAATTTGCTGAGATTTTCTTAAGCATCCTCTTCAGGTGTATCGAACAGTGATGGTTGCTGATTGCCCTTGCGCTGTTCCAGGCGTTTCTGTGCTTCTCGCTGCAACATTTCTCGCTGGATCTGCTGGATGCTCTTGGTCGGTGTTGGTTGATCCTCTGGCATGATCCCACCTTCCTCGGCGATGAACTGGCGCACGCGCTGACCCATGCGCCGATGAGCTTCATTAGCTTGCTCTTTGTCTGTAATGCCCTCACGGCGAATCTTGTCCTCCGTTTGGGTGATACGGAACATGTTGGCGGCCAGCTCAGAACTATTCATATAATCCAAAATTTTCTGACCGCGCTTCAGCCCTTTGCGGGCGTGAATGTCCTTCGCACGTAGCCCATTATAGAGACCGGCATAGCCATGGTCTTGAAAAATGGCAAAATCTGTCGAGGTGATCACCCCGGCCTGACTGGCAGCTTCGGCCAGTTGCACATTATTGATAGAGATCTGGCCACGAAGAAGCAGGCGGCGCTGCTCCTCGCTGAGCTGGGCCAGCGCTTCTTCGTCAGCCAGTTCCTGGCGACGGGTTTGGACGGCGAAATAGGTTTGACCCAGGCTCACCAGTGGTTTTTCAGGATCAGAGTTCTGGATAACGAGATAACAGCCATAGCGTGAGAGATGCACATCTTCGACCTGACGCCTGGCTCCTGAGCCGATGGTGACCATCTTGCGCACATGCGCAAAATGGTCAGTCACCTCGTATCCACTCTGGCGGCAAGCCTCTTCCGCTTTGCGTATGGCCGTTTGAAAGTTGCGAAAGTTCGTTTCATAACCCAAGATTTTACCCAAATCTCTCGCACTCCAATATTCGTTGCCATTATCATCGGTCTGACGAATAGCCTCAAATGGCGAGAGGCGATTGCTCTCATCACTCCTCATACTACTTCCTGCTTTCGTTCATATCGCTTGGTTCCCTTGCGTCATAGAACCAGCACTGGATAGCTGGCGAGGATTCAGTTTCTCGGAAACTTGTTTTATCCCTTTTTGTTCAAGGAGGAGCCGTTTCAGGAATGCCGTGAATGCTTGCATCTCAGCCTGAGCTTGCTGCAGGTAGATGTGTTTCACCAGTTCCGGTGCTTCGCGAAGCTGCCTGCCCGACCCTGGCTCAATACGAGACATCCCTGGATGTATGCGGAGGACCATCAGGCGGGTGGGTGGGATGGGCCGATCTGCGTAGAAGGTATCAAGCAGCTTGATCAGGGCAGAGAACAGGGTATCGTCGCGTTTCCAGGTTGCTACCTCCAGGCGAAAGGCAAGCTCCGTCGTGAAAAGGCGCTCATACGCTTCAGGTGTGCCAAGATGCCGAGCCTCTTCCTGAAGATCACACACCTGTTTCCATGCGCGAATAAACCGACTGTGGTGTGGGTGATGGATGAGCGTGACCCACGGATAAGGGGTTCCATGGTCGAGATGCCCTTCGCAGGATTGCAAGGTCTGGAATCCTAAAAGGTTGAGAGCAACGACGGTCTCAACAATGCCCGTATCTACTGGCATCCCCAGTGCGTCGGTCATTGCTTGCACTGCTGCGTACCCATCAGCCCAGGTCGCTTGTGTCCAATCAATCGCTCTCGCCATGATGTGAACCTTTTCTAGACTTCGATAAAGCCAGTACCTCCACACATGCCGCAGGTGTCTCGCTCATTCACTTTGCCTGTTCCCTTGCAAGGAAAACATTTCACTGTCTGGCGGCTGCCCCAATCATTAGAAATGACGACGGTGCCTGTTCCATGACATCGTTCACACGTCACATGCTTTTCAACTTCGCCCAGGCCTTGACAGTCAGGACAGGGAATCTCTTTGCCCATAGTAGCCGTTCCTTTCGCTGTGGTTGCGTGTCACGCTCTGTTGAATTGTTCTCCTAAACGCTTGAATTGTTTTTCCTGCTTCCATCGTCCTTGCCGCGAATAGCACTCCCAGGCTTCACTGAGCAACAGGTCTGAACCTAACTTGCGGGCGGACGCGATAGCGGCGTCGATATGGGTACAGAACATATCGAGGTCGCCGATCTGGCTGGCTGCCCAACTTTGCTGTATGAGGAGATCGATCCGGCTCCGTTCTGAGATGGGCAGTTTTGGAGCGAGTCCATTGACCTGCTCAAGTGCAACAGCAGCTTGTTTGCCCTGATGTAAGTTGAGAAAAGCCAACCCTTCATGCAGGTAGAGTCCAGACTGGCTGAAGTGGATGTATTGAGCGGCTGGATCATGCTTGGCATCCGATGGAAATGCATGATATGCAGCACCTATACTGGCGCGCACATCTGCCTCCGTTCCCAGTTTGCCTTGTACTTCAGCCATCACTGCATGGAGCCGCGCTTGAACTAATGCTGAAATGTTGCCGACGTGAGGCAGTGCTTCCTGGTATGATTCCAGCGTCCGCCAGGGGCTATGCAGGTAAAGGTAAACATTTCCCTGCCTCAACAGCGAGATGACTTCAAGATTGGGATCTCTTGCCAGTTGACCAAAGATGCGTGCCTGTCGGCAGGAAGATAAGGCACGTTGAAAATCCTCTCTATGTAAGGCAACAACATAGTAAAGCAGGTAGCTTTGCGCGGCGATGCTTGCTATGCGTGTTTGGTACTTGCCTTGCTGTTGTGCCAGTGTCGTCAAAGTGGGGAGATACGAAGGCAAAATTTGCTCGATTAACCCCAGACCATCTTGCTCACTGAGTTGCCAACAAAGAGAGGTTAACTGTTCGTAGTGAGTAATAGTTGCCTCATTGAGCGCTGTCGGGTCAGAGATTGCCCTGGAAAGGCGTTGATCGGCTTCTGTCAATAGGTGACTGTCTGTAGGTATCAATGAAAGTGTTGGAACGGTGAGGCTGACAAGGCCAAGAAGTCTCTGGAGCAATGCTCGGCGAGAGATATCTTCATGCGCCATATATTTTTCCACCTCTCTGAGAAAACCTGGTTGCTGCAAAATGTCTCCCAGGTGATCAGGTTCACGACTTCCAGGGACAGAGAGAACACGATGTTCGTTGTCCTCCTCATTGACCGACGATAACAGTCCTAATTCCTGTGGCGATGCTCCAAAGTAGTCACACAGGATTCGCCGCGACTCAGGATGAAGACTGTAGCCTTGCTCCGCTCTCAAAATGGTGCGCTTGCTCAGGTGTGTCGCATCAGCCAGAGCCTGGATAGAAAGGTTATGCCGTTCGCGAAGGGTACGAAGCGGGTGCTGCTGCGTCCGATTCATCTAGTCATCCCTCGTGGCGGCTACGCTATTGTCTAGTGTAGCTGCCTTTTTTCCAGTTGTCGATATCTTTCCTACATTAAAAAGCTCTACAATAAGCAACTGTCACCAAACTGTCACCGAAGAGTCACCAAGGTTGCGTTCTATTTCGCTGTATTTTGTTCCTTCATGGGTTAAACTATTATCAGATACTCCTGTTGAATATATTATTATTGACCTCGATGCTTTTGTTGTTTAATAAATTCATCTAAATCACTTGGACGTATACGCCAAAGGCGACCCATCTTCACAGATGGAAGGTAGCCTGATCTCATCCATGTATATATTGTTTGCACTGTGACTTGTAGCCGTTCTGCTACCTGCTCTGGTGTTAAGAGTTTTTCATCATTCATATGTGGTTCCTTGCCAAAAATTGTAGTTTCCAAGAGTATACACTATTTAGCCCTTGACAACAAGCGTTATCTTTGGGTATTATCTTTATGTATCACTAAACATCAGTAAAAATAACTTTCTTATGGAAGGAAGGAGAAAATAGTACTATTTAGAAGTCCTATTTCTGGTCTAGTGTGAGAGTCGCTAGACCAGCGGCAAACGTCCGGCCCGATAGATCGGATGGGTATTGGAGCATAAGTCGTGGGGTTGCTGAGGGTGGGGTAAGAAGTGGTTGTGGAGCGGCGTACATTGAGTTTCCGAGTCCCATCTACGCCTCTCCACCATTCTTACCAGTTCCTGTGAGGTCCTGGTAGCTCATATTCTACCACGTCCTGGCGCATGGGACAGCAGGCAAGGGCCAGGATCTGCAGGGTTTGTGAAGTGGTCGTAGGCTGTCTCCAGGTGCTGGAGCGGCGTTCCTTCTGGTGAATCCGGCCTTTGGGCCGGGAAAGGATGAGAGATTGTATGGCAGATACCAAAGCAGATGGCAAAAACAACAATACGCACCTGCGCATTACAGATGACGACTGGAATGCGATGGCTGATCGCCGCGATAAGCTTGACGAGGACATTGAGGATGCGTTCGCCCGCAAATCCTTACGCATGGCCGCTATTGCTATCAACGAGCGGGCGCATTTGTCCGCCGCGCTCAAGAAGGCTCACAACATGCGCGAGCGCGACCATCTCGCGCACTATCGCAAGCGGCTCGAAGAACTCAAAGACGAGCTGGAGAAGCAAGGAATCGCCACCACTGGGACAGAGGAGGATGAGGGTGTGGCCTAATGGCCCCCTCTCACGCATACGTCAACTTGGGGGCGAAGTGTAGTGGGAGAAAGGTGAAGTCAGGCGAAGGAAAGTGAGAATAGAGCGGGTCTTTTTCCCACTTTTCCCAGCTTTTCCCAGCTTTTTGTCACTTTTTTCAAAAAAGAAAGGCCAAATGGAGGCTAATCAGATGTCGAATACTGCTCCTCTTGACCCGAATCAGGGTGGAACGCCCGCTCCTGGGCCGTCGGCTACCGACGGCGCGGCTGCATCTGCTTCATCCTCGGGGGTGCAGGCTCCAACAGGCATTGCCGGGGCCGTCGGGAACTTTCTTGCCGGGCTGGCTGAAGACTGGCGCAAAGACCGCGAACTCAAGCGGGAACTCAAGCGCGCCCAGGCCGATGCGCAGGCTGCACGCATGAAGCAGCCGCTGGTTGCAGAGGATGAAGAGCAGGAGGATGAGGATGGGGATGAAGACGATGGGGAGCCGACCAGCTCCGAAGAGCAACTCCGGCGCGAGCGCAATAAGCGCATCCAGATGATTTCGGAGTTTACCGATGTGCGGGAAACCTTTGACCACAAAATCAAACGCTATGTCGCGTCGGCGGCCTGTTTTGTGGTGCCGTGGCTCCTGGTGTTCTTTGTCACCGGTGATGTCGGCCAGTATTTTGCTGGTCAGCCCTTTACGCTGGCCAATTGGCAGGTGGCAAGCATCTTTGGCATCACCTTCCTGCTGGAATGTGTCTTAGCGGTGGTCACCAACGCATGGGGCAACACGATCCACGATCTGCATGCGACGGATGTCCAGCAGGACAAGGCCAAATTACGTCAACGCGCCTGGACACAAGCCGGAGCCTGGGCGATCTTGAGTCTGGTAAGTGGGTTCGCGTTGTACATGTTCTTGATGCAGCAAGCGGCAGATAATGCTGCGATTGCGAACCGGAGTTTAACGATGGCACAGGTAGCGGCAGGCATTCATGCTACCGTTACCTATCAGCTCAGTCCGGTGATGATCAACATTATTCTTCGTGTACTTGGCACGCTGGC
>JADBKA010000247.1 GCA_014896635.1 Ktedonobacteraceae bacterium | reverse complement strand
CTACTGTCCTGACCTGGACTGCGCGCGCCTGCACCTCGATGATTGCATTCGCCACACGTCCGCTGACCTGCTCTACTCTCTGATCAGCCGCATGCACGGCGGGAGGAACAGCCGCGACCGCTTTTATTACCGCATTTTCCTGCTCAGGCAGAGGTTCACCCTGAAGCGACGTCTTACAGGCATTATTCACATGCTCGACTTCAGGCCGCAGCTTCTTGATCAACTCGGCCTTCTCGCGTACCCAGGTCAGGCCAAACCCCATTACCAGATTAAAAGCCAGCGTCAGCAACACAAAAATCAGTGAGAACAGGCAGATGATAATGGCTGCAATCTGTCCCCCGACTTCTATCCACTGCGGAACTTCTTCTATCCTTTGTAATACATGGGAAGCATCAAGAAGAATCATTGTGCTTTACCCCTTGCTGCCGCCATCTGCTGCCGGCGGCGCTCTTGCCAACGGCTTCTAGTATGCCCCTGGCCGAAAAACACTTTGAGCATCCGCTGGCCGGCATTGAGCGCCGCAGTAGTCTGGATAGCCGGCTTCAAGGCGAATTCGCTTGCCAGTTGTGTTGTCGCACCGACCGTTGTTACCGCCTGCCCCGCTGTTTTTGCAGTATCTTTCACAATATTCACCGTTTCCTGAACAGAGGCCAGCAGAGGTTTCGTCTCTTCTCGTATCATGAGAATAGTACGAATCAGCGCCAGGATTGAGTACACCTGGAAAATTGTTGCAATGATCAGCAATGCAGCCAGCAGCATCAAGAAGATGTACAACGCTGCAAGCAGCACGCCAAAAACAGCCGCCAGAACGATCAATATAATGAGCACCAGCAGTACGATGCCGGCTCCGATTGCAGCCTGCTTTGCCCTTTGCATACAATGCCTCCCTGTAGAATTCTGAAATAATTCTAATTCATTATAGCGCACATAGAAGAATAGCGGTAAGATCCTGGCAAGCGTATTTCCAGAATCTCTGCCAGTGAAAGAAATAAGGACCAGAGACGGGAACCGGAGAAATTCCGGCCTGAAAAAACTGATGCATTCCAGAAATAGACGTGTGCTAAATCTGTTTATAATAATAACGCAGAATAGAGATAAAGGGCTACAACTATGCCCGATTTACTATTAACGCAAGGGGAAGTTGAGAAGCATACTATCTATGAATACGCTGATCCTCAAACTCATTGCGACGCCACTTTTGATCGCTATAGCCAGCCTGATCGGGCGGCGCTGGGGTCCGGCAGTGAGTGGATGGTTGATCGGTCTGCCTTTCACGTCCGCACCGATTATTTTCTTTCTGGCTCTCGATCATGGCATCCCGTTCGCCGCTGCGGCATCCGTCGGGGTACTGGTTGGTACGATCTCGCAAGCAGCTTTTTCGCTGGCCTATGCCTGGCTTGCCTTGCGCTGGCCCTGGCCCTATGCCCTGACCGGAAGTTGCCTCGCATTCGCAGCGGCAACGCTTCTCTTGCAACATCTGGTGGTCCCGCTGCCGCTGCTCATTTTCCTGATTCTTCTCAGTATTGCTCTGACGTTGCTCCTGTTACCGCACAACGTTTCCTCAAACGCCGCAGCCACGACGCCGCGCCGGGATCTTTCCGTGCGTATGGTTGTAGCTACGGCGTTTGTAGTGGCGCTTACTGCCATTGCTCCGCTGCTCGGTGCGCGACTGAGTGGTCTGCTGACGCCCTTTCCCCTCTATGCTGCTATTCTCTCTGTTTTCGCGCACCGATCACAGGGAGCGGCAGCAGTTCTCGCTATTCTACGCGGTCTACAATTCGGGCTGTTCGCCTTCGTGACGTTTTTTTTGCTACTGGCCGTGCTACTTGCGAGAATAGGCATAGCGGGGACGTTCGCGGTCTCTGCCGCCTGTACACTGCTCGTGCAAGGACTTGCACTGGCGTCTCTTCGCTTTCTCGCGCGTAAAGCCGAGACTCAGCGCCAGACGGTTGAGCATACCTCGGATGCTCACGCTACTCGTTGGTAGCGGCGTCTCGTCAGGCCAAAGGTGATCAGATGCCAGATCGCAACGAACAGGATAGCGCCTATCAAGGCTCTGATCAGCGGAACGCCGTACAGCATAACGTCACCGACGCCAGTAATCACGATGACCTGCGTCGTCAGCCAGATGCCGACGAGGGCGGCAATGATCGCGCCAATAATGCCCAGCGGCACCCGCCAGCCGACAATGTATTCTGCAACCAGGCCGACCACAGCCGCGATGAGCAGGTAGAGCAGTGTATTCAGGCCAAAAGTCCAGACATTATTCCCAATCTGAACAGTGATGCCATCAGCAAGTATCATCATCATACCTCCTCCTCAAGTTCTGGAGTAACAACTGTATTTCTTCTTATACGTTTTAGCATTAGCAGGAAGTTTCGTCAGGTACAGCGACGCGCTGTCCGATGGCCTGGCTGAGCGCGATCAGCAGCGAGACAGCGGGCCGCGACTCCTGCTGAGGCGAAAAATTGTTTCTGGGTTGTCACATTGTTCCGGGGTGTTTCGTTGGTGCGCGCTCGTCGTCGGCGCGGCTCCGCTCCAACGCTTCCAGGGCCACACGGATCGTCTCGTCGTGATGGCGCAACGGCGAGACCAGCGAGATCAGATCCGAGGCGTGCTCTTCAAAGATCTCCTGATCGCTCTTCGGCGGCGTCTGCTGGCGTATGCCGTGCAGACTGCCGACCAGCCAGGCATGGGAGAGCTTCACCAGGGACGACTTGACGATGACGTGCTGCGTATCAACGGGAAAATAGGTATGGTGGCGCGTGTAGAACTGCTCCAGAGCAACCAGGAGCAGCATGATATCCTTCGCCTTGATCATGCGACACACTTCCTCTTCTATCCAAGAATCTTGATATAGGTCTCGACCATCACCTTCGCCGCCTCTTGCTCGCCGATCTCTTGCGCCAGCCGTTGCTGCGTCTCGCCGAGGCTGAGATAGCGGCGCTGGATGATCTCATGCGAGGCGGTCCTGGCGAATCCGCTCATCGCCAGCTTCATCGCCTCACACTGCCGTTCAATCAACTCGCGCAACTTTGCCACTTCGCTCATGTCTGACTCCTTTCAGGTTGATTTCAGTACGAGATTACCAATAGAAGATTAATATTACAAGGCTAATACTGTCAATAGGTAAATCCTGCTACAATCTGCCTACCAAGTCAGGGAGCAAGAAAATGATGCGACTTCGCGTGAAGGAAATCGCTGAGCAGAAGGGATTTAATCAATCATCTTTGTCACGTGCAGCCAATCTCAGTTTCAACACTATTAAACGTATTTATCGAAACCCTTATAAAGAGGTTGCTTCAACGACTCTTGAACGGATTGCTAAAGCTCTAGGGGTATCTATCGCGGATTTGATTGAGGAAGTACCGGATAAAGAGGTGCCAGATCAAAAAGCATCAGATGAAGAGGAATCTGAAGAATGAGAGGATTATTCTCTAGTTCAGTGAGAAAGAAATAATACGTGAAAATTGTACGAAGAGAGCGGCTGATAGACGAAGGTGTGTTCTCTTCCACAGCCATGTGGGCAAAGATTGAACATGATGTGATTCAAGCAATTGCCACAATAGAATGGCCGCCGAATTCTGGCTCTTTCACTATTTATCCCCAATCTGGAAAGAAAAAAGGTGAAGGAAACGGCGTCAAGCCTATAAAAGATGCTTTTATTCTTCATCTGGAAGCCAGAGGATGGGTAAAGGAGCAACCTCTTACGGTACTCGGCACCGGTGAAATGGATATTGCTTACTGGACAGATAAAGGCCTCTTCTGCGTCGAGTGGGAGACTGGGAATGTCTCTTCAAGTCATCGTTCTCTTAACAAGATGACAATGGGAATGATAGAAAAGGTACTTATTGGTGGTATACTGGTTGTACCTACGAGAGCCTTAGCCACGTTTCTTACTGACAGAATCGGCAATTTCCCCGAATTGAGCGCCTACTTTCCTTTCTGGCGTAAGCAGAAAGTACATATCCAGGAAGGAGTGCTAGAAATCATTGCCGTAGAACATGATGCGACCAGTTTCGATGTACCACGCATCAGTAAAGGCACAGATGGGCGGGCGCTTACATAGGTATGGCTATAGAGAAAAACAGTCTCTCCTGTTTCTTCTCGGTAAGAACTCAAATTCCTTCGAGACTTTTCCTGTCTGTGTGGTAAATATGTTGAATTTTCCCCGTGCTCCACTCGGCGGGTACGCGAGAGACTTTTCCTTGAGGGGTATATAACTCTCTATCCATTGGCCTCAGGGGTAACTTCCCCTGAAAGAAAGCCTGAATCCGCTCTTTAGCAATTTCTATGTAGGAAGCTTCTTTATCACAACCAATAACCTTACGCCTATGTTTTATTCCGGCAATCAGCGAAGAACCGACGCCGCAATATGGATCGAAAAGCCAGTCATCTTCATCGGTAAGCGCCAGTACGCATCGTTCAACAAGCTCAACAGGATATTGTGCGGGATGAACAGTTTTTTCCGGGTGGGCAGCTTTCACCTGCGGGATTTCCCATACTTCCTCTTCCCACTGCGCAGCTACAAAATCCCATATATCGGAAGGATTTTTCCCCGAAGGATTCCCCGAAGGTTTTCCCTTGTTCGGGCCTTTATAGTGTCTTTTCCCTGGATATTTTGATGGTACGCGCACAGGGTCAAGGTTAAACTTATATTTCTCACTTTTTGTGAACCAGAGGATTGTTTCGTAGCGACCGGAGAACCGCCTGGACATATGCAGGCCATGATTGTAGCGCCAGATTATTCTATTTCTCAATTTCAGTCCCTGATTTTTAAAAATATCATAGTAAAAAATATCCAGAGGGAACACTTCGCCTTTCTCTACATAATTCCCGACTTGCCAGCAAATACTTCCTGAATCATGCAAAACCCTGATCAGTTCTTTGATAATTTTTCCCTGCGTTTGAAGATACTCATGTATTTTCATCCTTGTCTCGTATTCTTTCCCTATGTTATAGGGGGGAGATGTAATAATCAGTTGCGCAAAGCCGGAGGGGAGAGTGCGCAAAAATTCATAAGTATCTCCTGGATGCACAACAATGCGGCTATTATCATCTAGCTCATCAGACATCATTACCGCATTATTTTGAAACTCTTCATCTGACCATAATCGCACAGGCGTGACCATCTTCGCTTCCTCACCGACAACAATCAGTGCGTCATGATGCATCTCATAGAACGCATGTTAATTATACACCAGATCGGCCTGCCTGGTTCAATCTTTTTGTCTTCATGGTAGGCATGCTGGCATGCTCACCTCTCAGAACTCAATCCCTTTCTGCGCCAGGATACCCTGTTTGAAGGGATGTTTGATCTCGCGCATCTCTGTCACCAGGTCGGCGAACTCGATCAGGGCTGCGGGCGCGTCGCGTCCGGTTAGAATGACATGCATCTGCGGATCGCGGTTGCGCAATACGGCCAGCACTTCGTCAAGATCGAGCCAGCCAAACTTAAGCGGGTAGGTGATCTCATCCATAATCACGATATCGTACTGCCCACTCTCAATCTTCTCGCGGCACAATTGCCAGCAGGACTGGGCGAGCGCGCGATCATGGGCGAGATTCGCGCTCTCCCAGGTGAAGCCGTCACCGAGAGGGATGATCTCGACACCCATGCGGCGCGCGGCTTTGATCTCGCCCCAGTTGCCGGTGCTGGCTTTGAGAAATTGCAGCATGACGACGCGCATCTGCTGGCCCCAGGCGCGCATCAGCACACCGAGCGCAGCAGTCGATTTTCCCTTGCCATTGCCAGTATTGACGATGACCAGGCCGATGCGTCCGCGCTTACGATGGGCGCGCGCCTCTGCCAGTTCCTGGCGCTGGCGCGTGCGCGCTTCCTCACTCAATTCCGCTATTTCAGCCTGTTCCTGCATGATGATTACTCCTGAGGGGTATTCTCTCACTTTCAGATTAGATGGCATAACGCTTTTAAGCGCGCCAGATCGAGATGCTGACACAGCGCGTCTGCCAGCTTATCGTATTCGCGCTGGCGGTCAAAGTGCGCCGTTCGCGGCTCGCCAGGCCGGAGAGAGGAGCGTCCGGCCAGTGCGGCCAGCACTGCGTGACGAAATCCATCGTTTTCAAAAAGGCCGTGAAGATAACAGCCGGCACACCAGCCATCTGGCGAGAGCCAGCCATCCACATCTGTGCCATTGACTGTGAACATCGGTGAATATCCACCGGTCAACTCCGCTGCGGCTGTGGTGCGCCCCAGGTGTATCTGGTAGGCCGGAAAGTTCTGGTCGTGCAGGTGAGCGAGTATCCCACGCGCTGATGTAGCGGTAAGCTGTACATTGCTGAGCCGGGTGGTCTTCTCGCTCAGTGGAGAGAAGACAGTCTCGACCGGCAGCAGGTTCAACCCCGGCTCAACTACTCCGGCTGCTGCCTCGACTCCAGCCAGATCAAGTACACGCTCGCCGAGCATTTGATAGCCACCACAGATCCCCAGAATGGCGCTGCCTTGTCGCGCACAGCGGCGGATATGCTGCACCAGGCCCTGCTGCCAGAGCCAGGCCAGATCTGCCAGTGTATTTTTTGTGCCGGGCAGAATGATCAGATTCGGGCGCTCAGGAAACTCGCTCGGCTGAGCGGCAAAGCGCAGGCGCACTATCGGCTCAAGGGCCAGGGCATCAAATTCGTCGTAGTTGCTCAGATAAGGCAGGCGCACAACAACAATTTCGAGCAGGTCGTTAGCGTGCTCTCTCGTCAGATGTGGCTGGACGACGGAAGCAGTGCCTTCATCGAGAGCAACACTGTCCTCTTCTGCAATGTGCATATCTTTGAAAAACGGGATTGTGCCGAGGACGGGTACGCCGCTACGCTCCTCCAGCAGCTTCTCGCCAGAGCGCCAGAGAGAGAGATCACCGCGAAACTTGTTGACAATCAGCCCCCTGACCCGCGCCCGGTCGGCAGGTGACAGCAGCATGAGCGTCCCCAGGAGCGCGGCGAAGATGCCGCCTCGGTCAATGTCGCCAACCAGTAACACCGGCGCTTCGGCTAAATGCGCAATGTGCATATTGACCAGATCATAACTGGCAAGATTGAGTTCGACCGGGCTACCTGCTCCCTCGATGATGACCAGATCGTACTCGCGGCGCAGCGTGGTCAGCGCCTGCTCC
>JADBKA010000246.1 GCA_014896635.1 Ktedonobacteraceae bacterium | reverse complement strand
TTGCTGTGCTGCTGAGCACTGTGGCACTCGACTATTTTTTCCTACCGCCTTTTCAGTCTGCCTTCGTGGCCTGGAAAAATACTCCACAGATTCTGCCTTTTTTCCTGGTAGCTGTTGTCATCGCCATCATCACAGCCCAGAGAGAAGCAGCGCGCCAGCGGGCTTTTTATGCTGAGCAAGATTTACAGGCTTATGCTGAAGAACTGGAAGAGGCCAACCAGAAGCTTGAGCAGGCGAGCCGCATGAAGGACAATTTTCTCTCGCGGGCCTCGCACGAATTAAAAACGCCACTGACCGTCATTCGTGGGCAAGCACAGCTCGCATTGCGTCGTTTGCCCAGGGCAGCGCTGCCTGACCAGGAGCTGATCCGTACCGCCCTGGAGCGGATCGAGGCGCAGACACATCGTTTGCATGGATTGATTGACGATTTGCTTGATATCAGTCTGCTTAACTCCGGCAAGCTCAGATTGCGCCCTCAAGCCTGTAATCTAGGCGAACTCTGCCGGGACGTGGTTGAGAATCATCACCTGCTCACGGAGCGTGACATTCGCCTCGAACTTCCCCCGACGCCACTCATGATACAGGCAGATAGTGAGCGGATGACACAGGTGCTGGTGAATCTTGTCAATAACGCCGTCAAATACTCCCCGCCGGAAAGTAGCGTCTTCGTCCGTGTCACACAGGAAGCTGATAAAGTATTGATCAGCGTACATAACGAGGGGCCACCCATCCCTCAGGAGCAGCAGGCGAACATCTTTATGCCCTTTTATCGCACCAGCGATGCTCAATCCTCTGCACAGAAAGGGTGGGGACTGGGCCTGGCGATCAGCAAGGAGATCGTCGAGCAACATGGCGGGCAGATCCGTGTAGAATCGGGAACAGATAAAGGAACAACGTTTTTTGTGAGTTTACCGTATAATATCAATACTCGATAGCCAGGAGAGATACCAGAACAGACAGGGTAGATTGGCATTGAGCAGGTGCCAGATTTTCCCCTGCACGATTACGGAAAAGTGTTGTACAATAGAAGTGGGAGTTTTTCTAAACTTCCAGCTTTTCTTGCAAAGGAGCTGCCCTGTGCCGGGTGGATCAGATCAGGAAGCGCCACTGATGAGTGGGAACAACCAGCCATGAGGTTGTTCGTTCGTAAGAAATCCTCACGTATGAGTGTGATACCAGGAAGAGAAGTATGCAGCTTGAGACACAAACGATGAGCAGTCGGCAGGATTCCACGCCCTCATCAACTCACGGGTTACTTTTTGTACTTTCCGCGCCTTCAGGTACGGGCAAAGACACGGTGATTAAAGCCTTGAAAGAGCGAGGGATGGACTTTCATGTCGTGGCCTCTGTCACTACCAGGCCCGCCCGCCCGGGTGAAAGCGAGGGGAATCCCTACTATTTCGTCAGTCAGGACACATTTGAGCACATGGTTGCACACAATGAACTGCTGGAATATGCTAACGTTCACGGGAACTGGTATGGACAACCGATTCGGCAGATCCGTGAGCACTTGCAGGCGGGGCGGGACGTCCTGTTGAAAATCGACGTGCAGGGTGCGGCGACGGTTCGCCAGAAGGTACCCGGAGCGATTTTTATTTTCCTGGTACCCGGCTCCATCGAGGAGCTTGCCGAGCGTCTGACCAGCCGGCAGACTGAGACAGAAGCGCAGCTTCGACGCCGGCTTCTTGATGCCCACAAAGAGCTGGCGCAGTGGGAGCGGTATGATTATGTGATCGAGAACCGCCAGGGGCAACTTGACGCCGCCGTTGACAGATTGCGGGCGATCATGCTGGCGGAACACTGCCGCACTCATCCTCGTTATGTCAATCTGTAACTGTCCATGCTGTGTAAGGAGGGTTAAATGCTACAGCAAGAACGATTTGAGCAGTCAGGGACAAAAGAGCGCAATCTGGCGATGGAACTGGTGCGCGTGACGGAGGCGGCGGCATTAAGCGCGGGCCGCTGGATGGGCAAGGGCAACAAGGAGATGGTTGACCAGGCAGCGGTTGATGCGATGCGGCAGGCGCTTGACGCTGTGGATATGGACGGTGTCGTAGTGATTGGCGAGGGAGAAAAAGACGAAGCCCCGATGCTCTATATAGGCGAACGAGTCGGGAATGGGATGCCGCCAGAGGTTGATGTCGCAGTTGACCCGGTGGATGGGACACGCCTGCTCTCGCTGGGCCTGCCGGGCGCACTGGCGGTGGTAGCGACGGCAGAACGCGGGAGCATGTACTCTGCCCCGCCGGGAGTCTTCTACATGGAAAAAATCGCCGTTGGCCCGGCCATGAAGAATGTGATCGACATTAACGCTCCTGTAGCAGTGAACCTGGACCGTATCGCGCGCGCGCGCGATGCACGGATTGATGATCTGACAGTGGTGATTCTGGATCGCCCACGTCACGCCGAAATCATCAGGCAGATCCGCGAGGTGGGGGCACGCATCCGCCTGATCAGCGATGGAGATGTAGCAGCCGCCATCCAGGCCGCGATGGAAGACTATCGCGGTATTGACGTGATGATGGGCATTGGCGGCGCTCCTGAAGCTGTGCTGGCGGCGGCGGCACTTAAGTGTCTGGGCGGCGAAATCCAGTGTAAGATCTGGCCCCGCAATGATGAGGAACGCGAGCGCCTCAAGAGTGAAGGCGTTGACCTCGAACAGGTTTTGCGCACTGACGATCTGGTACGCGGCAATGATGTCAGTTTTGCCGCAACAGGCATTACCGGTGGAGAATTGCTCGACGGCGTTCAATACTTCGGCTGGGGCGCTCGCACCTCCTCAGTTATGATGCGCTCCCACTCCGGCACAGTGCGCTATATCCAGGCTCGTCACAAATGGCGGAGGAACTCACAACACAGATAATACATTGCTACATGTAGAAATAGCAATTTATCACTGTCCAGGCGGCGCTGAGATTCCAGCGCCGCTCATTTTGTCTTTTGCCTCGTGTCAGAAAGCACAGAACCCTGCCCTGTAACCTGCCCGCGTATCTCTCTACAGAACTGATACGATTCTGTGTAAAAAAGCACAACCATTGTTTTTATCTCCTGGAGGATAGGAAAAATGCGTAGATCATGGTATGTTCAATCCCAGCAAATACTCTGGGGTCTCTTGCTGCTCTTTTTCTTACTCACGCCTGTTTTGCTTGCCGCCTGCGGATCATCTTCAACTGGTAACCCCCCCTCTTCAAGTAATACAGGTAGTGGAGGTGATACAGGTGGTAATAGATACGGCGGGTATGGCAATACAGGTGCGGCCACTCCATCCGCGTCCCCTACATCTTCCACATCTCCCCAGGCTACACAGGCTCAGGCAGGATCTGGATCATCACCCACCGTCCAGGTGAAGATTATCGAGCAGAATGGGCAATACCTGTTTGAGCCGGCCACGATCACCGTGAGCAAAGGCACGAAGGTTGTCTGGACGAATAGCAGCGACGCGCCACATACCGTGACTGGAGATAACAACTCCTTTGGCTCAAAAGACATCTTTAACGAGAACCAGACCTATTCCGCAACCTTCAACACTGCCGGCACATTCACGTACCACTGTGAGGTTCACCCGTACATGAAAGGCACTGTCACTGTGACGGCCTGAACTGCCAGACTGGCAAGGGGCAATTGACGGGCGCGGAGCCTTTCTGCGCCCTGCTCCTCTCCTCGATCTCCTCTCCTGTCTCTAAACTCTACAGTGGAGCAGGTGTTCTATGACAGCATCGGCCACCTGAGAGGTACCAACAGCGGAGGGATCGTCGGGGCGAGGTTTCAGATCATAGGTGACGGAGCGGCCTTCGGCAATGACCTGCGCCAGCGCCTTTTCCAGGCGCACCGCTGCCTCTTTCTCGCCCAGGTGTCTGAGCATCAAAGCGGCTGAGAACATCATCGCCATTGGATTGACCTTATTCAATCCTGCATATTTGGGGGCGCTGCCATGCACAGGTTCAAATACTGCATACTGACTGCCGATGTTCGCGCCGGGGGCCACGCCCAGCCCGCCGATCAGGCCAGCAGAAAGGTCAGAGATGATATCACCATAAAGATTGGGCAGCACCAGCACATCGTAGAGTTCCGGCTTCTGCACAAGCTGCATGCACATATTGTCAACAATACGATCTTCGTACTGAATATCGGGATACTCTTTGGCAACTTCGTTAGCAGTCAGGAGGAATAGCCCGTCGGAGACCCTCATAATATTGGCTTTATGCACAGCGGTCACTTTGCGCCGGCCATTGGCACGGGCATAGTCGAAAGCGAACTTGACAATACGACGTGTCGCGGCAACGGAAATATATTTGATGCTGAAAGCTGAAACGGGATCGAGGCGGTGACCTGTACTGCGGGCGATCAGTTCGATCAGCTCTTCTTGTTCGGGCGTCCCGCGCTGGAATTCGATGCCGGCATAAAGATCTTCGGTATTCTCGCGTACAATCACCAGGTCAATCTTCTCATAACGCGAGCGCAGACCGGGATAGGTTCTGGCCGGTCTGAGGTTAGCATAGAGGTCCAGCTTTTTGCGCAAGGTGACGTTGGCACTGCGCTGCCCTTTGCCAACAGGAGTCGTAATCGGCCCCTTCAATGCGACTTTCGTGCGTTTAATTGACTCTATGACCTCGTCGGGCAGTATCGTCCCATATTTCTCCAGCATCGCCACACCGGCCTGGCGCACGTCCCAATCAAATTGCACGCCTGTGGCCTCAAGAACACGCCGCGTTGCCTCGGTGATTTCTGGCCCTGTTCCATCACCGGGAATCAGCGTTACTGCATGCCGCATAACATCCTCCAACGATTGCAGATCTTTCCCTTTTGAGAGAAGGGGTGGCTATCTAATAATTATAGCACATCACGTTCCAATACTCCTCTTGATTCTACTCAAATTCAAAATGATGAAAAACTGCTTTTCCTGTTTTATAGAGCATCTGATTATTCCACTTATAAAAGTGAAGGTAACCTCTTCTGGAAGAGGATGCCTGAGACACTTTTACCTCTCCTGCTCTCTCATTGGATTCTGGCTAAATCTTCCGGCCAAACAGGTGCGGGAAAAAAGGCCAGGAGACACCCCTTGAACCCTTCCTGCACCCACATTTCTCGCAGGCTTTGCGCCGCTCTATTTAGTTGCCGGTTTTTGCGTGACCGGTATGGGAAGCTGTTGTGGGTGGCGCAGAGAGGCGCTCGCCAGGCGCTATTTTTGTTGTTTTGCCTGTCCCATTTGCCTGTGCAGTAGAAGTTCGCTTGCGGCGCGTCTGCTTTTTTGTAGTAGGCGCCCCGGCAGGGCGACGCCTGCTCTTTGTCACAGGGGGCGAAGCGAGAGTCTCATCCGTTGCTCCTGGTCCTGCGGTCACCATCGCCGGAGTCTGCTGCTTTGCCGCCCGGCCAGCCTTTGTGCTCTCACCTGCTTGCTGCTGAGGGGGTTCCTCGGAAGCGTGCCAGGGGACAATCACCTCCTCATAGCAGACGGGTTGCTGTCCGACTCTGGGGAGCACCATCAAGCCGCCGCAAGTGGGGCAGGGTTCGGGTACGGGTTTCTCCCAGATCGCAAAGTTACAGGCCGGATAGTTGGCACAGCCGTAGAAGATGCGTTTCTTCTGCCTGGTTTTACGCTCCACCAGGTCGCCGCCACAGATAGGGCAGAGTGCGCCGGTCTTATTAAGCAGAGAGCGGCGATAGCGGCACTCAGGGAAACCGGAGCAAGAGATAAACTGCCCGAAACGGCCTGTGCGGATGACGAGGTTGCGCCCACATTCTGGACACTGTTCGTCAATCTTTTCCAGCGGTTTCTGCACACGGTCCATCTCGGCTTCAGCCTTTTCCATTGTCCCCTTGAACTCGTCATAGAAGCTGTGCAGGAATGCTGTCCAGGCGCGCCGTCCTTCTTCCACTTCGTCCAGTTGACGCTCCATTTCGGCAGTAAAGCCGATATCGACGATCTCGGGGAAATGTTTGTTCATCACTTCGTTCACGGTCACTCCTAGCCAGGTCGGGACGAAGCGGCGCTGCTCCTGCTCGACGTATCCCCGATCCTGGATGGTGCTGATAATCGGCACATAGGTGCTCGGACGACCGATGCCCTGTTCCTCCAGTTCTTTGATCAAGCTGGCCTCGGTGTAGCGCGGCGGTGGCTGAGTAAAGTGTTGTTCTGGCTGGAGTTCGTGGAGATCAAGCACTTCATTTACCTGCATTGGTGGCAGGAGTTTCTCGTCCTCTTCGCGCGGCCAGACGGCATAGAAGCCGGGAAACTTGAGGTTTGCTCCACTGGCACGAAAGACATACTGCCTGGCGGCGATGTCGGCACGCACTGTATCGAAAACGGCGGGCGCCATGAAGCTCGCCACAAAGCGTCGCCATATCAGGTTATAGAGCTTGAACTGGTCAGCAGTCAGGTGCTGCTTGACGATCTGCGGTGTCAGTGTCACATCGGTCGGGCGGATGGCCTCGTGGGCGTCCTGGGTGGTTGCTTTGGCTTTCCCTGTACGTCCCTGGCCAACGTAGGGTGGGCCGAACTGCTGGTTGATAAACGCCTTAACCTGGGCCTGGGCCTCTTCAGAGATGCGCGTTGAGTCGGTACGCATATAGGTGATGAGGCCCTGCTGTCCCCGTTCCCCCAGTTCGATACCCTCGTATAACTGCTGAGCCAGACTCATCGTTTTTTTCGGCTTGAAGTACAGACGGGCCGAAGCATCCTGCTGCATGGTGCTGGTCGTGTAGGGAAGATAGGGTTGGCGGCGTAATTCGCGCTGCTCGTACTTGAGGACGACGTAAGTCGCGCCCTGTAACTCGGCCAGAATCGCATCGGCCTCTTCTTTGGAGGAAATTTTGATACGTCCTCGCCCGGCGCGCGCTTTTGAGCCGTTGCCATCAGTTCCATTTTCGCCGCTGCCGTCCTTGCTCTCCCTGCCATTTGCTTGCCCTGGTTGCCTGCCGTTATCGGCTATCATCTCCTCATCCTCGTAGGCAGCGATATCCTTGAGGCGTGTGATCAACGTCGCGGGAAAGCGTTCTGACTGTCCCTGCTTACTGAGAAGAGCGGTGATGCTCCAGTATTCTTCAGGGACAAACGCCTGGATTTCTGCTTCGCGGTCGCAGATCAAACGTAAGGCCACCGACTGCACACGACCGGCGCTGGTTCCCGATTGCACGCG
>JADBKA010000245.1 GCA_014896635.1 Ktedonobacteraceae bacterium | reverse complement strand
AGAAGAGCAACTCTCGGCAGTGCGCCGGCACCTGGCTCCACTAGTGCAGGAAGTGCGTCGTTACTGGCGCGAAGAGATGACCCCTCTGCTCGCCGAACAGCATATTCACATTCTTGATTATGAGCAGCTTGATGATAAGCAGCGCGTGGCCATGCGTAGCTACTTCGAGGATGAGGTCTTTCCCGTGCTCACGCCCCTGGCAGTTGACGCCGGGCATCGTTTCCCGCACATCTCCAGCCGTAGCCTGAACCTGGCTGTAGTGATCACCGATCCTGCTTACGGGGAGCTGTTTGCGCGCATCAAGGTTCCGCCAACACTGCCGCGTCTTGTGCCTGTTCCTGTGTCAGGCGAGGAGCCGCAGGCGGCGGCGTTCACCTGGCTGGAGCAGATCATCGCGGCCCATCTCACGATGCTCTTCCCCGGTTTTGAGATCTGGGAATCGTATCCGTTCCGCGTGCTGCGCGACGCTGATATCGAGCTGCAAGAAGATGAGGCGTCCGATCTGCTGGAGTATATTGAGCAAGAAGTGCGTGAGCGGCGTTTCGGCTCGGTGGTTGATCTGGCTGTGAATCCTGCCATGCCGCAGCGTATTCGGGAACTGCTGCTTGACAGATTAGAGATCGACAGCCGCGAATTGACGGTCGTTGATGGGCCGCTCGGTATGGGCGACGTGATGGAGCTGTATAAGCTGGATCGCCCTGATTTGAAAGATCCCTCGTTCGCGCCGCGTGTTCCCGCTTTTCTGCGCTGGACCGGGGATATCTTCCAGGCCATCCGCGAACATGATATCCTGCTGCATCATCCCTACGACAGCTTTAATCCGGTGGTTGATTTTATTCGCACTGCCGCTTATGATCCCCAGGTACTGGCGATCAAGCAAACACTCTATCGCGTCGGCACCAACGCGCCGGTGGTGCAATCGCTGCTGGAAGCGGTGGAGAATGGGAAGCAAGTAGCGGTGCTGGTCGAGTTGAAGGCGCGCTTTGATGAGGAGAACAATATCGGGTGGGCGCGTGAACTTGAGAAGGCCGGGGTGCATGTTGTGTATGGCCTGGTCGGCTTAAAGACGCATGCCAAAGTGGCTCTGGTGATACGGCGGGAGCCTGATGGCCTGCGCCGCTATGTCCATCTCTCTACCGGCAATTACAATGCCACGACTGCCCGTATCTACGAAGATCTCTGCCTGTTCACTTGCGACAATGCGATCACAATGGATGCATCGATGCTCTTCAATTCTCTGACCGGCTACTCGCGGCAGAATGTCTACAAAAAGCTGCTGGTGGCGCCCAGGGGCCTGCGGCGTGGTCTGGCTGCCTATATCGAACGCGAGATTGCGTTGCACGAGCAACATGGTAATGGCCGCCTGATTTTCAAGTGTAACGCGCTCACCGACCCGGAGATGATCCGTCTGCTCTATCGCGCTTCACAGGCCGGCGTGGATATCGACCTGATTGTGCGTGGCATGTGCTGCCTGCGTCCGGGTGTGCCGGGGATCAGTGAGAATATTCGTGTGCGCAGCATTGTCGGGCGTTTTCTTGAGCACAGCCGCGTCTACTACTTCGGCAATAATGGTAATGTGGAAATTTACCTGGGCAGCGCCGATCTGATGCAGCGCAATCTCAACGGGCGCGTCGAGACGCTTTTCCCCGTCGAATCGCCGACTCTGCGCGAGGCCATCTGCGAGCATATGCTCAAGCCGATTCTGGCTGATACCGTCAATGCCCACGAGTTGCAGCCCGATGGCACCTATCTTCGCGTCCGCGCCCGGCCGGGCGAGGCGCCTTTCGACAGCCAGGCCTGGTTTATCACGCATCCGCTCTTCGATCTACAAAAAGAGGAGGGCGGCAATACCGACGCTTCGACCATCAGGGCCATCCCGTCCAGCGCCTAGCACTGGCATCAACTTTCACTATTAAATTTCGCGTTATCTTCTCCCAGCAGCGGCGGCGCCTTGAACAGACGCGCAGGCGTCTCTGACATATGGATGGGAGAGCCGCAGAGGCGAATCGTGCCAGCGGTAGGATGCTCGCATTCCCAGACCAGGCCGCGCGCGCGGATCTGTGGATCGTTGAAGACCTGGCTCACTGTGTTGATCGGGCCGCATGGTATGCCGGCAGCGCGCAGTGCTGTCAGCCAGTCCTCGCTATCACGCAATAGAAATTGCTTTTGCAGTTCCGGAATCAGCTCTTTTCGATGTATGACGCGCTGCGGATTGCTCACGAAACGCGGATCGCTCGCCAGATCTTCGCGCTCCAGCAGGCGGCAGAGTGCCTGGTAGAGCCGGTCATTGCCGCAGGAGACGACGATGGCACTGTCGCGTGTACGAAATGCCTGGTAAGGCACGATGTTGGGGTGCTCATTGCCGTAGCGCGGCGCCTCTTTGCCCGAAATGAGATGGTTGGCGGCAACATTGCCGAGCAGCGAGACGGTCGATTCGAGCAGTGAAATATCAATGTACTGGCCTTTGCCGGTGCGCTGGCGGGCATGGAGAGCGGCCAGAATCGCCAGGCAGGCATACATACCGGCGGATATATCGCCCACCGGCGTACCCACGCGCTGCGGTTCGCCTTCGACTTCGCCGGTAACTGCCATGATACCCGCTTCGGCCTGCGCTACAAAATCGTAGCCCGGACGCTGCCGGTACGGGCCATCCTGGCCGTAGCCGCTGATCGAGCAATAGATCAGTCCTGGATTGAGCTGGCGCAGATCTTCGTATCCCAGGCCCTGGCGAGCCAGCGTGCCGGGGCGAAAATTCTCTACCAGTACCGTCGCTCCCTCAATCAGCTCAAGCAGACGCTGTTTCCCCTCAGGCAAGCTAAAATCGAGCGTTATACTGTACTTATTGCGATTCAGTCCCAGATAGTAGGCGCTTTCACCGGCAGCATAAGGGGGGCCGAAAAAACGGGTGTCGTCACCTCTGCCTGGCTGCTCAATTTTAATGACGGTCGCTCCCAGGTCGCCCAGGAGCATCGTGCAGAAAGGACCGGCGAAAATACGTGAGAGATCAATGACAACCACGTCGGAAAGAGCTGCGTCCATGAAACCTCCAGCGGCTTGATCATTCGGACCTGATTCAGGCTTAACATTGTTATTATAGCAAAACGAGGGACCGGGGGACATGCTATTCACTGGCGCGGTGTGTCCTGAATCCCGCCATTTATGACTCTGTTGGGAAGGCGGAGCTACAATTTTTCCTGTGTTTCTCCTTTGAGAGAGAAAAAGGCCCCTGAATTCTTTTCTTCTTTCATCTGCTGCTGCAAGCGGCAAAGAGAATTCTACAATAGCCCTGGGGATAAGTGGCGCCGAAAGTTGCGGGAAGTGTGCGCCAGTGGTATAGTATTAGCAGAAAGTGCTATTGCAGTGTCCGGTACCTGGTCTCTTGCGGTACTTTACTGCCTTTGATCCCCAACAGATTCATGTGCCTGCGGTAGTGTGCGTATCCATCCCTTCCTGGAGCGCCAGACTGACAGAAGTCTTTTTATCAGGTTGCTTGAAAATAATGAAGAGTAAAGAACAACAGGTGGCATCAACGCGAACTGCTTTTGACAAATTGACCCCGATCCATCCCAATCGGCGGATTACGCTGGAGACCAGCGCAGATCTGATCGCGCCTCGTCTGATTGACCTGCTTATCCCGTTAGGATTTGGTCAGCGGGCGCTGGTCGTCGCGCCGCCCAAAGCTGGCAAGACGACGATCCTGCGCCAGATCGCTACGGCGATTCTACAAAATCATCCCCGCGCGTATGTCTTTCTCTGTCTCGTCGATGAACGGCCAGAGGAAGTCACCGACTGGCGTACGGAGATACGGGGCGAGCAGGTGCGACTATACGCTTCCAGCTTTGATCAGCAGATCACTCGTCATGGTCGTGTGGTGGAGCGGGCGCTCCATGATGCGAAGATCGCTGTTGAGCAGGGCAACGACGTTGTGATGATCCTGGACTCGCTCACGCGCCTGGCCCGCGCCCATAACCTGAGCACTGAAATGTGGCGTGGGGGGCGTGGCATGCGAGGCGGCTACGGCAGTCGCACGCTTTCCGGCGGCATCGACGCGCATGCGCTGGAAGTCGGGCGGCGCGTCTTCGGCGCGGCTCGTGCGCTCGAAGAAGGGAGTAGTCTGACCATCGTTGCCAGTTGTCTCGTCGAGACTGGCAGCCGGCTGGACGAGGTGGTATACGAAGAGTTCAAAGGCACCGGTAATCTGGAGATCCGCCTCTCGCGCGAGCTGGCAGAGCGGCGTATTTTCCCTGCCATTGACGTCCTGGCTTCAAGTACACGCCAGGAGGAACGGCTCCTCTCTGCCGATGAGCTGCGAGCCATGACCGTTGTGCGGCGTCGCATGGCCAATTTGCCACGCCGCGAAGGCGCCGAGCAGATGTTGAAACTCTTTGAAAAGACGAACTCGAACGCGCAACTCGTCGCAGCCATTAACCGCCAGGCATAGACGGTAGCGCAGGGCCGGGAATGAACATGCAGATCTTAGAACTGATTCGCAAGAAGCGAGACGGCACAGCTCTCAGCACTGCCGAGATCGACTGGTTTATCGAGCAGTATACGCGCGACGCGCTTCCTGACTACCAGGCCGCTGCCTGGCTGATGGCTGTTTTCTGGCGCGGCATGGATGCACGTGAAACCAGCGATCTAACGCTGGCAATGGCGCGCTCCGGCGAGCAGTTGCATGTACGCGATAGGATCTCGCCCGTTGTGGATAAGCACAGCACGGGCGGCGTAGGCGACAAAGTGACGCTGGCCGTTGCTCCACTGGTGGCAGCGTGTGGTGTCGCGGTCAGCAAGATGAGCGGGCGCGGTCTGGGCCATACCGGCGGTACCGTTGACAAGCTCGAAGCGCTGCGCGGTTTTCGCACGGCGCTTTCACGTACCGAATTCCTGCATATCCTGGAGCAGCATCATATCGTCATCGCCGGCCAGTCAGACGAACTGGCGCCTGCCGACGGTAAGCTATACGCTCTGCGCGACGTTACTACGACTATCGAGAGTATTCCCCTCATCGCCGCCAGCATCATGAGCAAGAAGCTGGCTATCGGTGGCTCGCATCTGCTGCTCGATGTCAAATTCGGCTCCGGCGCTTTTATGAAAACGGTAGAGATGGCGCGTGAGCTGGCCGTGACGATGGTTGAAATTGGTCGTGCAGCGGGTATGCAGACGGCAGCCGCGATCACGTCGATGGAGCAGCCTCTGGGACGCGCCGTCGGTAACGCGCTGGAGGTGGCCGAGGCCATCGCTATTCTACGCGGCGAGGGACCGCGCGATGTCTCCGACCTCTGCTATCATGAGGTTGCAGAGCTGCTACTGCTGACCGGCAAGGCGCGCGATATGGCCGAGGCCATGCAGCAGGTCAGGCAGGCAGTCAATTCAGGCGCCGGAGTGGCGAAATTCGCCGAGGTGGTGGCAGCACAGGGGGGAGACGCGAATCAGGTCGAACATCCCGAACTGCTGCCGGCGGCTCCTGTGCGCGCCATGCAGACGGCTCCGCATAGCGGCTACATCGCAGCCATTCAGGCCGAACAGATCGGGCTGGCGAGTATGCGGCTGGGCGCAGGCCGCTTCAAAAAAGGCGACCCGATAGATCATCGCACCGGCTTTATTTTGCAGGCGAAAATCGGCGATTACTGCCGGCAGGGCGATCCTCTGATCGAGATCCATGCGCGCAGCGAGGATGAGGCAGCCGCCGTTCAGCCGGAACTGCTGGCCTGCTATCGTTGGAGTGAGGAACCGGTGCAGCCGGGTCCACTAATCGTGGACGTGATTCGCCCGTAGCCGCATGCTGTGGGCCGGATGTTGTATAACAGGAAGAAAAGTCGTTCATCCCTTGCTAGAAAAGGCTTCCGAGACATGCAATCTGTACAACATCTCAGCCGGCCCACTATATGGCAACTGTTTCGCATCTGGAGCGGCATCGGCCTGCAATCGTTCGGCGGTGGCGCATCCACGCTATTTCTGATCCAGCGCGCGTTCGTCGAGCGGACGGGCTGGCTCAGTATTGAAGAATTTATCCTCTTTAACAATCAGTGTTATTTTACCCCCGGCATTAACCTGATTGCGCTGACCGTGCTGATTGGTCGCAAATTCGGTGGTGTGCGCGGCATTATCGTCTCGCTGGCAGGCATGCTGCTGCCCAGTGCAACCATCACCTGCCTGCTCACTGCCGGCTATAGCCTGGTGCAGCATTTTGCGCTGGTGCAGGCAGTGGTCAAAGGCGTTGTACCGGCCACCGCCGGCCTGATGCTGATGGTCGGTCTGAGCCTCGTCATGCCGCAGGTGAAGCGCGCGCACGCCGAAGGCTGGATGCGACTGGCGCTGTCACTCGCTCTAGTGGTAGTCTGCACTGTTGCACTGATCGTCCTGCATCTCCCGGTGATCCTGGTGCTGCTCGGCGCGGCCCTGCTCGCCATGCTGCTCTTCACACGCTGGCGTGAGCAAACGCCCGCGCAGCAGGGAAAACGGCAGAGCGAGGAGATCGCGCATGATTAATCCGCTGCTGTACTTTCTGCTCTTCCTCAAAGCTTCGCTCTTCTCCAGCGGTGGCCTGAGCAACCTGCCGAGCCTGCACCAGGATCTGATCGAGCCGCACTGGGCCAGCGATGCTGATTTCGGTCAGGCGGTGGCTATCGGGCAGATCAGCCCCGGTCCCAACGGTCTGTGGGTGATCAGCCTGGGCTATCTGACCTACGGTTTTGTGGGTGCATTCCTGGCTCTGATCGCCATTACGCTGCCGCCGCTGCTGGTGCTGGTTGTCTCAGCGACCTATAACCGCATTGAGCATCAACGCTGGGTGCCTGGCTTTATGCGTGGGATCTCGCTTGCCATCGTCGGCGCTATGCTGACCGTTGTCTGGTCAATTCTACGCCAGCCCGGCGTGGACTGGCGCGGCTGGCTGATAGCTGTGACAGCCTTCGGCCTGGCCCTGACACGCCGCGTTCCCTTGATCGCCATTCTGGCGCTGGCCGGCATCGCCGGCTATGTGATTTACTATTAGACAGAGGCCCAGAGGGGAGGTCCAGGAGGCAAAGCCCCCTGGCGGGGGCCTCGGGGGTGTCCCCCCGAAAAACTCTTTTTCCCCTTTTTTCTCTTTTGAGGGAAAAAGGAGAAAGACAGGGCAGCAACGAAAAACATGACGCAGCAAGAATCTCTCTTCGGCGAAGATGCGCCGATACAACAGCATACAT
>JADBKA010000244.1 GCA_014896635.1 Ktedonobacteraceae bacterium | reverse complement strand
TGCCAGAGCGTGCAGCGCATCGTCGCTGCATCGCTGAGCCGTGTGAAGTCCACCTGCGAAGGAGCACAGAGAGGCGTTGCACCTGTCGCTGTTGGCATACTGATCAGCAATGCGCCTCTGAGCTGTTCCCAGAAGGGCGGGCGAGCACTGACGCCGGGAATGCCACTGGCGCTATGGACGCGCAGGAGATAGGAGAGCGTATCCTGGCCCGGGGACGCCATCACGTTATAAATAATCATAGGGAGCATACCGATGATCAGAAAGATGAGCAAGAAGAAAAGGGCAGAGCTACGCCACTCATTGCGGCAGAAGAGCGAGATCAGCAGCCCTCCTAGCAACACAAAAGGCAATACCAGCATATGGGTCCAGAGTCCCAGGCCGGCAACGAAGCCCCACAGGCCATACGTTGCCAGGCGCTTTCGCCGCTCAGAGAGGGTGAATGCATCCGGCTCGCGGCTCGATGTCAGGGCCAGCCATGAGGCCAGCAGCAGCAGTAGCGCGCCAAAGAGTAGCGTCTCAGGATAGCCACCAATGGCTACCAGTTCGCGTGTCAGCATCGGATTCGAGCCGAAGCAGAGGAGTCCAAGTGTGAGCAGGGCCAGGCCCTTTGAGTAGAGCAGGCTGGTCAGGCGATACATCACAGAGAGGAAGAGAGCATAGAGGATGACCAGGCCCAGGAGCAGGGTAAACGTTGAGATACCGAAGAGGCGGAAGAAAACGGCGGCAAGGTAGGCTTCAAGCGTTCCCATGTAACCCTGGCCGTAGAAGAAGATTGGGAATTCACCGCGGAAGGCAATATGCATGCCCATCAGCCCCATAGTGCCTTCATCGCTGTCCAGCGGCGGCCAGCCTTGCGCAATCAGTGCGAGGCGCAGGACTGTCGCAAGGCCGATCAGCGCGACAGCGGCCAGACTATAGGCGTCTCCTCCAGGCAACTTTCTCAGAACTCGCTTCCAGTATCGCATACGCTTTACTCGCTCTCCTGGTCAGATAACTTTTTGATAGATAGCATAGCCGGCAAAAACTGCGCGCCGGTATTGCTTCCACTGTGTACCGGTGCCGGTTGTGATATGCTGTGTCAACACGACGTCCTGTGCAGAACCGACCTGGAACACATATGCGGCACGGTGATCAGCTCTCACAATCGTACGGTAGGGTAGATAGCGGTCATGGCCTGCTCCGAGCGTCTCATTCACCGCACTACAGATAATACGTTCCTGGCTCTGGAAAATGAGCCGGTCACAGGTCCAGTAGTCGGAGTAGATGTGATTGGCCCCAATGTGTAAAAGATGCTGGATTAGCGCGCTCTCCTGTCGGTTGAGTGCCTGCGTTGCGGGAACGGCGAGATGCTGTGTGCTGGTCTGGGTGAAATAGATATTTTCACCTGCTGTAGCGGGCGCTTCCGGCGGGATGCCGCTGAATGTGCTGAAGATCCCCAGCAAAAGTACCAGTCCAACCGGCAGCAGCAAAGCGCGTCTCATCAGTTCTGGCTGGAGCGAAATGACCAGGCGTGCCAGCGGCTTGATCGTCACCGTTTTCTGGCTGCTGGTGCCTTGGCCGGTGCCTTGCCAGAGGGGCCAGAGCACTGCCGGTGTGGCAATCAGCAGCCCGATCAGGTAGCGTGATGTCGCCACCGGGTAGAGCGCGGAGTTCGGGCTGAGGATATAGAGAACCAGCGTGATGGCGGCTGCCAGCAGCAGCGCCAGTTGAACACACTGGCGCACAGCAAGCTGCCGCTCATCATCCGACCACGAGCGCAGTCCACGCCCGCCTCGCCAGAGTTGCCACAGGGTACTGACCGCCAGCAGGAGAGCAAGTCCCCACAGCAGCAAGACGCCGAGGGACCAGCCGGTATGTACCAGCGTGCAGCGCAGAGTATGTAGGCTACCCACATTCCAGGCGCGTACCTCGGCGACGCCGCACAGGGGATTGGCCCCGGTAGCAGTAGGCAGGCTGATCAGCAGAGCGCCTTTGAGTTGATGGAGCAAGTCGGTTTTTATGCCTCCTGCATCTATAGCATGGAAAATATAAAAAAGCGTGCTTTTTTCTCCTGGTGAAGTGAGTGCCTGCACATTGTAGGCAATGATTGGCGATATGCCAATGAAGAAGCCTGCCAGTAAGCAGAAAGGAGCCAGGCTGCGCAGGTCACGCCAGCAGAAAAGCAAGAGAATCGGCGCGCTCAGCAGAGCAAACGGAGCCACCAGCACGTGGCTGAACAGGCCGAATCCGGCGGCCAGCCCCCATCCCCCATACGCGAGCAGGCGACGGGAGTGGTGCTGCGTCGTCTGTGAAGTGGCAGGAAGCGCCAGCCAGGCGGCCAGGCACATCATGATTGCCCCGGCCATCAGTGTTTCTGGACTCCCGCCGACTGCTGCCAGTTCTCGTGTCAGCACTGCATTGGAACCCAGTGCCAGCAGTGCCAGCACCACCAGTGCGAAGCGCAGCGAGTAGACCTGGCTGACCAGCAGATACATGGCAATGAGAAATACGACGAACATCAGAACCAGGCCGAGCCGCAGTGAGAAGGATGAGACGCCGAAAAGCTGAAAAAAGAATGCGGCAAGATACGCCTCGGTCGCGCCCATATAGCCCTGACCGTAGAAGAACAGGGGAAAGTCGCTCAGCCGCTGAATGTGCATCGCCATGAGGCCCATTGTGCCTTCATCGCTGTCGAGCAGCGGCCAGCCCTGCGCAATCAGCGCGATGCGCAAAGCCGCTGCGCTCACGATGAGCAGTGCTGCATAATAGCCGGCTGTCCCCTCTGTTCTCTTGAGTCGCCAGAGCTGACCGACGTGTTGGAGAAAAGGTTGCCTATCCATTGCCTTCCGTCAAACTCATCATTTTTGTGAACGCTCATGAGAAAGAAAGGCATTCACTCCACAGTGAAAAACGGAGTAAGGATAGGCACTGGTCACAGGATGAGATCAGACCAGGGCAATCTGTCCTTCGGTCACAGCGCCGGAACTGTCAATAGCGAAGATGCGGGCGTAAGGTGGTCGCGGGTGGTACTGGAGAGAGAAGATGACATAGAGATAGCCGCTGTGCCTGGCCCACTCAATATCGCGTGCTGAAGGATAGGCTTCAGAGATGGGATGCGAGTGATAATAGATCATCTCGCCGTCGTATGAATCGATGTCATTAAAGATGCGTACGATATCGGCTTCGCTGATGATCGAGAAGTCGTCGGGTCGCTCGGCAGCATTGGCGGTCGGGTAGTGTTTGACAACCAGGCCGTCCCTGCTGCCCAGAGCGCCGCAGGCTTCGTTGGGATAGCCAGCTTCGACATGAGCCAGCATTTCCTGATAAATCGCCTGGGGGATACGCAGGACGAAACGTTCGCCTGTCACCATAATATTTTTGCCTCTAAGGAGTCTTCGAGTTCACTCAGTTCGCGTGTCCAGAGATCCTCGCTCAGGTACTTCCAGCCACCGTCTGCCAGCAGCACTACAATCTTGCCAGACTCGATAGTGGATGCGACACGTAAAGCGGCATGCAGCGAGGCGCCGCAGGACGGGCCGGCGAAAATGCCTTCCTGGTCCTTCAACTGGCGTGTGCGGCGAATCGCATCTCCGGCTGATACCAGGATCTTCGCATCGAGCAGCGACTGATCCAGTACCGGCGGGACAAAGCCGTCTTCCAGGCTGCGTAATCCCTGGACACCTTCACCCTGCATCGGTTCAGCCGCCACGACTCTAATGGCCGGGTTGTATTCCTTGAGCCGCCGGGCATTGCCGGTGAGCGTTCCGCCGGTTCCCAGGCCTGCCACGAAGACAGTAACGTCCGGCAGATCTCTGATGATCTCTACCGCTGTCCCCTCATAGTGGGCGCGGGGGTTGGCGTCGTTGCCATATTGGTAGAGCATGACGTATCGTTCATCCTGGCTGACCAGTTGCTGCGCCAGCCGGACGGCACCGTTACTGCCCTGTGCGCCGTCGGAGAAGATGATCTGTGCGCCATAGAGTTCCAGCATCTGGCGGCGTTCGCTGGTTACGTTATCGGGCATAACAGCGATGAAGCGGTAGCCCTTGAGACGGGCAATCATCGCCAGCGCGATGCCCGTATTCCCACTGGTCGGCTCCAACAGGATCGAGCCTGGTCGGAGTCTGCCGCTTGCTTCTGCTTCTTGAATCATCTTCAACGCGACACGATCTTTGACACTGCCGGTTGGATTCATTCCTTCCAGCTTGCCATAAATCTCCACCCCTGGCCGGGGACTGAAGCTTTTCAGTTCAACGAGGGGAGTATTCCCGATCAGTTCCAGGATGCTGCTATAGCGCATGGGAGTCTCCTGGTATTAGATTAGAGACTGCCGCCTGCCATGGCAGGCAGCAGAGTGATGGTATCGTTTGCTTCTATCGGTGTTGCCAGGCCTTGCAGGAAGCGTACATCCTGATCATTCACGTAGATATTGATGAACCGGCTCAGCTCTTGTTGTGGTTGAATCTGCTCTTTGAGTGCCGGGAAGCGCCGGTACAGGTCGTCGAGCACTTCTGCGAGAGTATTGCCCTGTGCGCTTACCTGTTTTGCGCCATCGGCAGAGGATCGCAGCACAGGGGCGAGACGAATGGTTGCCATAGAGTTGACTGCTCCTTATTTTTCAGGCGGATTACGGCCTGTTATTCTTTCATTTCCCCTCTTTCCGTTGAGCGAGAGAGTGGCAGGGTGGAGAGAAAAGTCCCCCTGCACTCGTGAGCGTGTTATGAGTGAAGCGGCATGGCGCACACATCGGCATAGGTTGGCAGATCTTCAGGGTGAGCATGCTCGCCACAGGCAGGACACGCTGGATCGCGGAAGAGGCGCAGTTCGCTGAATTCACCTGACAGCGCGTCATAAGTTGATAGACGGCCAATCAGTGGATCGCCGAGACCAAGCAGCAGTTTGATCGTCTCGACAGACTGTAGCAGGCCGATGAGGCCGGGCAGCACGCCCAGGACGCCGGCTTCAGCGCAACTTGGTGCGAGCGCGGGTGGGGGCGGCTCAGGATAGAGGCAGCGGTAGCACGGTCCCTCGTAAGGCTTGAAGACAGTGACCTGGCCCTCAAAGCGGAAGACAGAGCCGTGTACAACAGGTTTGTTCTCAATGATGGCGGCGTCGTTGAGTAAGTAACGGGTAGGGAAATTGTCGGTGCCGTCGATGATGACATCATAGTCGGCGATGATGCGTCGGACGTTGGTTTCATCCAGGCGTTCGATATAGGTAATAACGTTGACATCGGGGTTAAGTGCCTGGATGGCCTGGCGTGCCGACTCGGCTTTGTATTGTCCGACGCGGTCAGTGGTGTGCAGGATCTGGCGCTGGAGATTGCTCTCATCGACGACATCGGCATCAATGATGCCAATGGTACCCACGCCGGCTGCTGCAAGATAGAAGGCCGCAGGCGAACCGAGACCGCCGGCGCCGATCAGCAGCACACGTGAGTCGAGTAGCTTGAACTGGCCAGCCTCGCCCACTTCAGGGATCAGCAGGTGGCGACTGTAGCGGCGGGCCTGCGCCTCGCTCATCACGCGCGGTTGTACAAACGGCAGACCGCTGCCTTTCCACTGGCCGAAGCCACCGGCCATCGAAACAACATTTTTATAGCCCATCTGCTGTAACGTGCTGCCGGCAATCAGCGAGCGCACGCCACCAGCGCAATACAGGACGACGGTTTGTGATTTGTCGGGGACAGCTTCTTCTATCTGGAGTTCGAGATAGCCGCGCGGAACATGGATGGCGCCGGGGATATACCCTTCGTTCCATTCGTGTTTCTCGCGCACATCGACCAGGATGATATCTTGCTTGCCGGTTGTGTTCTGCCCGGCGAGTTTTTCCTGGACCTGGGCCGGGGTCCACTCCGGTACCTGTCGGCGTGCGCGGCGCATAATCTCACGGGATGCCTCACCCATTGGCTCACCTCATAAGTTGAGAATGTCAATCAATTTAGTTTCTCTAACAGCTACCAAAAGAGTACCATGCCAGTTTTTCGCCTGTCAAGGAAATGTTGAGCTGCCGAGGATTCGTGTTCAATTGCGAGAACACGCTCGTGCGTTGATTTATTCCGCTGGAGTGCGCAGGAGCGCAGGCGGGTAGCGCGGGGAAAGGAGATTCGCCTGCGCTCCGTCTTGCCGGACTGAGCCGGGGCCGGGAAAGAAAGGATGCACCCGGCCCTTCTTTCTTATGATGGGACAGTGATCAGGCCGGCGGAGGCAAGTTGTGAGAGGGCTTTACGCGCGGCAGTGGGGGTACCGATCTTGTAGGCCACGCCGTGCATGCTCTCCACGACAGGCGCCAGGTAGGGCTTGAGTTTCGGGTCGTGCAGGTAGACATCATGCAATACATAGGATGCAGCCTCCGCCAGCCAGGGAGAGGTATCGGTTGCCACCAGCAGGCGCAGGACGGGTTCGATGCACCATTTGCCGAAGTGGGTCAACCCTTTTGCTGCCAGCCAGACAACCGAATGGTCACTGTCGCGCAGGGCGTTCACCAGAGCCGGCAGAGCGCGGTAATCATACATCTCGCCCAGGACGCGAATAGTGTGCCAGCGCATCCAGGCCGAGTTGCTGGCGCTTTCGGCCAGCAGTGCCGGGATCACTGGCGGGCCTATATGTACGAGTGCGCTGGTGATCTGGCTTGCCAATGGTTCATCGGCACTATGCAGCGTAGTGATCAGCGCCGGAATTGCTGCCGGATCGCCGATGTGTCCCAGAGCTTTCGCAGCCTGGATGCGTACTGCCAGGATGGGGTCTTTCAGCGCCTCGACCAGTGGTGGCACGGCGCTGCGGTCGCCGATGATCCCCAGGATATGGACGGCGTTTTCGCGCAAGGCAGGGCGGGAATCGTGCAATGCTTTGAGCAGCACGCGCCAGGCGCGTTGCCGGTTCATGCCAGAGCCTGGCAAGAAGAGGCTACGCAGGTGTGTACGGGCCAGAGGTGTGCGCAAGGGGACCGGGACCACAAAAGTCTTGCCGGCCCAGGTGCCAAGTGCGATAAATTCGAGGATGTACCCGGCCAGGCGGTCATCATCCAGGCCAGTGACAGCAAGAATAGCGCGGGGATCATCTTCCATGATCCAGTGTAGCAGGCGCCAGGCGGCTCCTCTGCGACCACTGGCAGCTTCTGTGGCCAGGATCTGAGGGGGAGTCGTACCGACAGGAGGTGGAGGAGTGGGCAGAGGTTGTGCTCCTGGTGCAGCCTGCTGTGCGGGCGGCGCAACTTGTGATACTGTT
>JADBKA010000243.1 GCA_014896635.1 Ktedonobacteraceae bacterium | reverse complement strand
AGCACAACACTCCACCGGTAGTGAAACCGCCATCTCTCAGGAAGCCAGTCAGGTTGGAGCTGCTCCAGATAGAAGACGGTCTGGTTGTGCTCGCGCATCTGATAGGCCAGCCAGCCAAGCCAGGCGCGTATCTGCTCCAGTGAATAGCGTGGATGGGGTTTCGCATCCGCTTTGCTCTTCACCGTCTCCCCTTTGCGCTCCACCATACGCGCCACGTAATCCGTCCATACCTGTTGCTGGAGCGCGGCATGTTTCTCCGGCAGTTGACGTAGAGAGGTCCCCCGGTAGGTCAGGATCAGGACGTTGAGCATCAGGGGAGTGGTTGCCAGTTCCTGCAAGCTGGCGTTCTTTTTGAGGGCACTGCGTAACGCCGCTACATCTTTCCTCATCTGAGTCAGGGCGATATTAACCTGTTCGCGCGTGAGCGGCTGCACCACGACCGCGCCTTGCAGCGCGAGAAGGCGCTGTGTTGTCGCGGTTCTATATTCAGTTGTGCGAGAGCAGACGACGAGCGCGCTCAGGTGCTCATGATGATAAGTGTTGATCGCCTCAATACACGCAGGGCGAGCGGATTCTTGCACCTCATCCAGTCCGTCAAGCAGCGGCAGGATCAGCCCTTCACGCACCAGGGATGTACTCAGTTTGCGTGACACATTATAGAGCGGCGAAGCAAGCTGTTCAATCAGCCAGTCTTTCAGCGGGAGACGTTTTGTTGCCCACGAGGAGAGCGGGAAGATCACTGGCAGCGGATGCGTCTCGTCGGCCTGTGCGCGCGCCACCAGTTCTTTTGCCAGCGAGGTGAGCAGCGTCGATTTGCCCGCGCCGGGTTCTCCCAGGATGAGCAGTTCGTGCGCCGCCTTATCGTAGATCTGAAGAAGCGTGGTGCCGGCAGGGAACTGCCGGCCTGCGCGATCACTGAGACGCAGCAGCAGCGTAGTCACATTCTGCACAGCACCTGGCTGGCCGGCAAGGCCCAGTTCCAGCCAGACGGCTCCCTGAATGGAGTAGCTCATCATCTCATCATAGGCGCAGTGTAACCGCTGGAGCAGGATCTCGCGGTCCCGCCACGTCAGCGTAGATGAAGTAGGAGCGCGGCCCGGCCAGCGACTCACGATGTAGAACAGCAGCGCCAGCAGGAGCAGACAGATACCGGCGATAAGCAAAAGGAGCCACTGAGCCATGATCTGGCTCAATGGTGCATCCGCAGGGATGCCACCTGGAGCAGTCGTAAGCCATGTCGAGAGCAGATTGACCCCCAGGCCGACGAGCACCGTAGCTCCCAGAAAGCCCGCAATCTTCCAGAGCCATGCACAGAGTTTTTGCCACCAGGGGATGCGCTCTTGCTCCGACACAACATACACTCCATAGTTATTCGCCTACTTCCTGTAGTATAAAACGAAAACAGTCAATAAGCAACAAAAACTCTGAAAGAGGTTATCTTCCTGCTTGCAGGGATCAGAACCCTCGCCCGGTCCCCTCGTCCCGCCTGGAAAATGAAAACCCGCCTGGTAAACGGTTCTGGCAAACAGACCTCTCAACAGAGCAATCGTTCATCCTTCTCTCCCCAGATCTGCCTTATTATCAATTATCCATGATACAATGTTACTAAGGAATGTGAGAGATAGAAAACTGCATTGGTGAGTATAGAAGAAGCAAGATATGGAAGAAAACTATTACAACGCAAAAGAAGTGGCAAAACTCTTGAAAATATCAGTTCCCACTGTCTACAGAAAGGCCAGAGCAGGAGATATCCCGTTCACAGGAAAACGTCCCAACCTGCGCTTCCCTAAAGAGGCTATAAACATTCTGGCAGAGGTTAACCTGCAAGATGAAGAACCAGGACTTACCTTCACTCTGTCCACTATTGCTGATGCCTGGACGAAGCAAGAAATCACTCGTCAGCCTTATGGAGAAGAGGACGCAGTACCATTTAAAACGATACTGGAAGTGAGAAAGAGGAACGATGAGATCTCCATGAATGTAAAGCTAGGGAACAGAATATTAGGGTGGGTCACGTTTCTTCCATTAGAAGAAAATATCATTCTGGACCTGATACATGGACAGATAAAAGAAAAAGATATTCCCCCGCAAGCAATCAAAAGATGGAGTGAGCCATACCTCTCTGTCTACATTCCTGTCATGGAAGTAATACCGAGCAGTAATGCTCAAAGAGATAAAGAAATTGGAGCATATCTCCTGAAACGTTCCATAAAATGGGCAATTACGCTTACTATACAACATGATATTAAAAATTGGTATGCGATAGGAGCCACACCAGAGGGACAGGCAATCCTGGAATCTCTGGGCTTTGAGCAAATTGCCAGTCTGGGCAACGGACAAAAGCAAGGGTACAGAATCGAAACACGAGCCAGGCCCGTCAGGATCATCAGTCTGTTCCTTGAAAAGATGGACGCTCAGAAAGCACTGGCTGAAAAATCCCTCACGAGGAAAAAACCTCAGATATAAGATGGACAGGGCTTTTTAGTTTTCGAGAAGGACGGGGGTCAAGGGGGCGATGGCCCCCGTGCGGAGCGCGAGGTGTCCTTGCACCTCTCTCCCCTCTCTGCCGCCGAAGGTGGCAAAACAGGGAATTCGGGAACACTGAAAAGCCCTGAAGAGATGGATCACCCTGCTTGCGGGAAGCGTAAAAACTCTGTAGGATATGAGGACGGCAATTTTTCGCCGGGGGTAAAGAGTTCCATAAAAAAAAGCAGGAGACCCGATGACCACACTTCCGATGCTGTTAGCGCATATCCTGATCGTCTATGCTGTGTTTATCCAGCCCGTTATCGGCCTGTATTCTTATCGCGGCCTGCGCCGGCGGGCCGCAGTCGAGGAAAAAGCGCGCATCTATTTCTATCTGCGCGGCATAGCTGCAAAATGGCTCTGGGTGCTGGCCGTCGCCGTCGTGCTGCTGCTGGCCGAGCAGCCCGCGCAGGTGATTGGCTTGCAGATGCCCACAAGCTGGTTCGCTACCGTATTCTGGTTTCTCCTCTTTGGCCTGTTTATTCTGGTCACGATCATCGGTTACAAGCGGCTCATTCGCCAGCCCGAAGATTTCAAGCAGATTCAGGAGCAGGCCGCCGTCAAGCTGCTGCCTAAGAGTTCCCAGGAGCGCTGGCTCTGGATCGCCGCCGCCATCACCGCCGGCGTGAGCGAAGAGATACTGTATCGAGGCTTCCTGCTCTTCTATCTCACCCTGCTCTGGCCCGGCGCGCATCCACTGGTCGCCATTGTGCTGTCAGGTCTCGTTTTTGGCCTGGGCCACTTCTACCAGGGCTGGCAGGGCAGCGTCATCACCGGCGTCATCGGCGCACTGCTCATGGCCGTCTATATCACGAGCGGCAGCCTGCTGGTCGCCATCGTCATTCACGCACTGGTCGATTTGCGCGCGCTCTTCTTTGTGCCGCCAGCAGAGGCAGAGGCGCTCGTCGATTCTTCCGGTCCCCTGAAGCTTTGATGCCGGGACCGGGACGGATTTAGCCGCGTGTGGGCAGGGCCGCGACAAACGTGCCGGTCACTTTCACATCGCCGTTCTGGTCGGCGGCCTGCACTCTGCCCTCGATGCGCCCCTCGCCGTCCAGCGTATATTTTTTCGTGATGGTGCCGGTGCAGGTGATCACATCGCCGGGACGAGTCATGCCCTTGAAGCGCACGTGAAACTTACGCAGAGCTTCAGGCCCGACGTAGTTGCTGAGCAACTGTCCGACGAAGCCCATGATCAGCATGCCGTGCGCGATGAGGCCGCCGGTGCCGATCTGTTCGCCGACGCTCGGATCGGTATGCAGCGGGTTGAAGTCGCCGGATGCGCCGGCGTAGCGCACCAGTTGCAGGTGCGTGACGGGATCTTTGATGAGCTTTGGTAGCTCATCGCCGATCTGCACGTCTTCAAAATAGCGTTTTGTCGATGGTTGTGCGTTTGTTGTCATATTTCTCTCTTTATAATCAAAATACAATGATTTTTTTGAAGTGCAGGGCGGGGCAAGCCCCGCCCCTACCATTGGGATCGGGTCTGGTAGGGGCGTCCCTGACAGGCGCCCTGCACTCTTCCCTGCACTCTCATTCGCGTACGACGATAGTGCTCCTGGCAGTCAACACATGCTGATCATGCTGATTGGTGTAGCGCGTCTCAGTCGTAAGGATATCCATAGAAGAGCCATCTTTACTCTGGCGCGTCCTGCCTTCGACGATGGTCGTCACGCCCGTCAGGACGTCGCCGGGGTAGATGGGCGCCAGATATTCGTACTCTTCCTCGCCATGCAGGATGCGCAGCACATTAATGCCCACGCTGGCTAACTGACTGACCTGGTTGGTGTTGCCCCAGAAATTCAAAATAGTCGGTGCGGTCGGGAAAAGCGGCACGTCTTTGTAACCTGCCGCCTGCGCTGCTTCGCGGCTGTGGTAGATGGGGTTATCGTCGCCGATGGCGAGCGCGAGTTCGTGAATTTTGCAGCGTTCCAGCTCAATCGTGAATGGGGGGAAGCTATGGCCGAGCTTGCTCGTATCGAACACAGAAAGCTCCTTAGAGGAGGGGTTTCTGGGTTTATGCGCCTGTAGTGCATAAACCCAGAAAAGCCTTTTTACATCATGCCGCCCATGCCACCCATGCCGGGAGCACCGCCTGGAGTAGCAGGCTGCTCTTCGGGGATATCGGTCACGAGCGTATCTGTTGAGAGGACCATGCCACCGATGCTGACGGCGTTCTGGAGAGCAGAGCGCGTCACTTTCACCGGATCAATGATGCCGGCCTTGAACATATCCACATACTCGCCGGTCAGTGCATTGAAGCCATAGCCACGCGGCTGGCGGCGTACGCCAGCGACAGTGACAGAGCCATCGAAGCCCGCATTGAACGCGATCTGGCGCAGAGGCTCTTCGAGAGCGCGGCGCAGAATATTGACGCCGGTCGCCTCCTCACCTTCCAGGTGCAGCTTATTGAGCGCATCGGCGGCAGCCACCAGCGTGGCGCCACCACCGGGAATAATGCCTTCTTCAATCGCTGCGCGCGTCGCCGAGAGCGCATCCTCAACGCGATGCTTCTTCTCCTTCAACTCGACCTCGGTCGCGGCGCCAACCTTGATCACGCCCACGCCACCGGCCAGCTTCGCCAGGCGCTCCTGGAGCTTCTCGCGGTCGTAGTCGCTGGTCGTCTCATTAATCTGAACGCGAATCTGCTGGATGCGCGCCTGAATCTCTTGCTGAGAACCGGCCCCTTCAACGATAGTGGTGGTATCCTTAGTAGCGGTCACAGTGCGAGCACTACCGAGATCGTGCAGAGTGGCGTTCTCCAGCTTCAGTCCCTTTTTCTCAGTAATGAGCGTTGCGCCGGTCAGGATAGCGATATCTTCAAGCATGGCCTCGCGGCGGTCGCCAAAGCCGGGCGCCTTGACAGCCAGTACATTGAACGCGCCGCGCGCCTTGTTGACCACCAGTGTTGCCAGCGCCTCGCCGTCAACGTCTTCGGCGATGATCACCAGCTCCTTGCGCCCACTTTGAAGCACCTGCTCCAGCAGAGGCAGGATATCGGCAATAGCACTGATCTTCTTATCGGTCACGAGAATATAGGGATTGCTCAACTCGGCCAGCGTATGATCCTGGTTAGTCGTCATGTAAGGCGAGATGAAACCACGATCAAACTGCATGCCTTCGGTATATTCCTTCTCCATAGCGAGGCCGCGCCCCTCTTCGACGGTGATCACACCATCTTTGCCGACCTTCTCCATGACCTCGGCGATCAGGTTGCCGATCTCAGCATCTGCGGCGGAGATAGCAGCCACCTGGGCGATCTGCTCGCGCGTCTCGACGGGCTTGCTCATTGCCTTGATCTCGGCGACCACGACCTCGGCGCCCTTCTCCAGACCCTGACGCAGAATCATCGGGTTCGCGCCCGCTGCCAGGTTCTTCAGGCCCTCGATCACAATGGCGTGTGCCAGCACAGTTGCGGTGGTGGTGCCATCGCCGGCCACATCATTGGTCTTTGTCGCCGCCTCTTTCAGCAATTGCGCGCCCATGTTCTCGAACGAATCGGGCAGCTCGATCTCACGCGCAATAGTGACGCCATCGTTAGTAATCGTTGGCGCGCCGAACTTCTTGTCAAGCACAACATTGCGGCCTTTCGGGCCGATGGTTACACGGACGGCATTTGCCAGCACGTCCATGCCTCTTTTCAGGGCATTACGAGCTTCTTCGTCAAACTGTAGTCGTTTTGCCACGAGACGTACTCCTACTTTTGTTTTAGTATCTTTTGTTCTTCTGATTATTTGTCCACGCGATATGCTGGTTCTGCTTGCTATTCCACAAAGCCCAGAATATCGCTTTCGCGCAGGATTAAATACTCCTCATCATCGAGTTTGACCTCGGTGCCGGAGTATTTGGCGAAAAGTACACGCTGTCCCACCTGCACTTCCGGGGTGACGCGCTTCCCGTTATCCAGAATCTTACCTGGACCGACTGCCAGCACTTCGCCTTCCTGCGGCTTCTCTTTCGCTGTATCAGGCAGCACAATGCCGCTCTTCGTCACGTTTTCACGAGCCAGGGGTTTGACTACGACACGGTCTCCCAGAGGTCGAAGCCTGACGCTCACCGTTGACATTTGCCATTCCTCCCTGTTCAATCCTGTTCAATTTTCATCATACCTGCTCAAATGGGCAAAGCATGCCCCTGAGAATTTAGCACTCTCAAGGGTAGAGTGCGAACTGGCTATATAATACACTATAGCCCGGCGGCATGCAAGGGGGGAAAGAGAGGGGGAGCTTGCAACTTTTGCTCTGCCGTGACGTTAATTTTCTCAGGGAGGATAGTACCGGCTTGAGAACTCTTCACTTCTTCTTTTATTCATGTTATACTGCATCTGGCAGTAGAGGATTTGATACCAGATAAGAAAAGCAATTCTATGAAAGAGCAACACGGTCCAATCGAAGAGCAGCGTGCGTCGTGGGGCGATGGGACGGATCAGCCGGCCGTGAGGCGCTTCGGCAATTATGATCTGGTCAGGCGCATTGACGTAGGAGGCATGGGTGAGGTCTATCTGGCACACCAGAGAACGGCTTTTGGCCGTGAGGTAGCAGTCAAGATTATACGCCCGGACCTGGCCTACGACGTGATAGCGCGCAAGCGATTCTTACGCGAAGCAGAGGTCAATGCCCATCTCAAACATGAGCATATTCTCCCCCTTATCGAGTTCAGTGAGCATGAAGGGCGCCTGTTC
>JADBKA010000242.1 GCA_014896635.1 Ktedonobacteraceae bacterium | reverse complement strand
TTTTTCTGGCCCGGCGTGGTAGCATGACTTTTCCTCCATTTGTTTCATCCATGCCTGCATCTCAACAGGATTTGATCCTGCTCTATCCTACAGAATGACGTTTTTCAGAGATCACAGGCGGCCTTCCCGCCGGGAGAGAACCAGTCTATCCAGCGCCCAGGCGACCCCATCCTCATCATTTGAAGGCGCCACCAGGTCGGTAACAGCCTTGACCTCCGGGGGAGCATTGTTAACTGCGACAGCGGTGCCTGCGAGTTCAAGCATGCTGATATCGTTGCGGCTATCGCCGATGGCAAGAATGCGTTCCAGAGGAATAGTGAGATAATCAGCCAGGCGGCGGAGCGCCTCACCCTTGTTTGCCTGTATTGATGTGATCTCCAGAAATGTTGGTGCCGAGTAAGTCATAAAGATTGGTAGCTGATACTGTCGCAGTTGCTTCTCAATACCCGCCACAATCTCAGGTTCACCGCATGCAGTGATTTTAAGCGGCTCGCTGTCTACTCTTGAAATATCATCTACATGGATAAAGTTAAACTTGAACTCGTCAGCAACAGTAATATCGATTCTGGCGAGCCTGGAAAGATGGTACAACATTTCCAGGTTCCCCTCATAAAAAAGACGATCCGCTTCCTGAGTGATAAGAGACACCTTTGCTGCCCGTGCCAGATCTATAATCGTGATCAGGTGCTCACGCTCCAGCGAACGATAGTAGAGTGTCGCATTGTTGACCGGATCGACGATATGAGCGCCACCCGAACTGATATAGGGCAGCCTGATATCCAGTTCGGCAAGCAGTGGCCTGACTGTCAGCCTGGGTCGCCCGGAAACCAGCGTTACACCGGTCCCCTGCGCCTGCACAGCGCCTATCGCAGCCTTTGTAGCTGCGGTTAAACGATTCTCCGTGTTTATTAATGTGCCATCAACATCTATAGCCACCAGACCAAAAGAGTTTGCCATCAGATTTGTTCAGTCCCTATCTACCGGATCTTCTATCATTCACTGATTCGATAAAATACCGGGAACCGTGCCTGGAATCACTTTTTCCTATTCTTGACGTGATTCCATACTTCAGAAATATCTATTTTAACCCTGCCTTTTTACGTGCTACTCCCCACTCGATGGGTTTCTGTCCGCCGAACGGCACCAGTTGAATCCAGATGCGAATATTCTGCTGATGGAGTTTCTCTGCGTCCGCAATCTCTTCGGCTGAAAGATCGCAATTGGGAGCAACGTTGCGTGAATTTGCTTTGTGCGCCATCGCGCCAAAGTTGATATCAGAAGGACGATAGCCCTTCTCCACCAGATGCAAGAACGTTCTGGGGACCTTTGTAAGCAGGATAATACGGTCGTTACCCTTGCTGAGATCCCGCAAGCGTTCGGCTGCTTTCTCTACGGTAAGAGCTTCGAGCTTCACGCCGGATGGAGCGGCGAAGCGGAGGACCAGAATCAGCCCGCAGAGAAATCCTGCGACGAGCGGGCGAGTGATGACGTACCAGCCACCCGTCGTACCCAGTACCCAGGGCGTTGTGAGCGCCCCCAGGTAACAGAGCAGGGCGATCAATGCCGCCTGCCATACTTGCATGGGATAACCTCCATCGAGAGAACTACATAGGTCATCTATACATACCTACATGATGACGTGTTTCCTGGCAATGCAATCAATAGCAGTGAGAAAACAATTAACCAGTTGCATCGGCGATCTCTTCTGTGGCAGAACAGCTACAGGAGAAGATGAATATACCTCCTTGGGCCGAGCAGGCAAACGGGTAAGCTCAGAGCTTTTCAGTGTTCGAGAAAGGAAAACTGAAAAGCCATAGCCAGCAAAATTGCCATGTGATACACTACAATTAATAAAGCGATCCGGGGGAGAAGCAAACGTCTGCCACGTTGACTCTCCCTTTTTTCTGACTGAGTTGATGAAAGGACCTGGAGTGCTCGTCGATAGCCACACTCATATCGACACTTCCCGCTTTGAGAGGGACCGCGAAGCCGTGATCCAGCGCGCACTGGCCGGCGGTGTTATGGGTATGATCGATCCCGGCTGTGATCTGGCTTCGAGCCGTGCAGCTCTCGCGCTGGCAAAAGCGCATCCCGGCGTTGTCTTTGCCGGTGTTGGCGTTCACCCACACGATGCCACGACCTACTCAGACGAGGTAGGCGCTCATCTGCGTGCTCTGGCCCGCGAGCCGGAAGTCGTGGCTATTGGAGAGTTCGGGCTGGATTATTTTCGTACGCTCTCGCCGCGCGATGTGCAGCGCGCCGTCTTCTGCGCCCATCTCCAGCTTGCCCGCGAGTGCAACCTGCCCTGCATCATCCACGTGCGCGATTCGCACGATGACGTGATCGAGTTGCTGCGCGCTCACGGCCAGGGACAGCGCGGCGTCTTTCACTGCTTCTCCGGCACCGTCGCCCAGGCCGAGGAATGCCTCTCCTTCGACGGCTTCCTGCTCTCCTTCGCCGGTCCCCTGACCAGGCAGGGCAACGAGCTGCCCGAAGTCGCGCGTATGGCTCCCCTTGACCGCATCCTGGTCGAGACCGACAGCCCGTATCTCGTGCCAAAACCGCTCAAAGAGAAGCGCAACGAACCGCTTTTCGTCAAATATACTGCCGAAAAACTGGCGCAGATTCGCGGCCTGTCCCTCGACGAAATTGCCAGCATCACAACAGCCAACGCTGCACGCCTGTTCAGGCTGCCACTGCCATCTTAACAGAGGTCGTGCGATACTCTATACAGTACATCCCAGGAGAAACGAGTCATGAAGTTGTTCAATACCCTTACTCAGTCGCTGGAGACGTTCACGCCGCTGGAAGATAATATTGTGCATATCTATGTCTGTGGCGTTACTCCTTATGATACAACACATCTCGGACATGCTTTTACCTATATCTCGTTCGATACGCTCATCCGCTACCTGGAGTATAAAGGCTATACTGTCAGATATGTGCAGAATGTGACCGATATCGACGACGATATCCTGCGCAAGGCGCGCGAGGTTGGCATTCCCTGGGATGAGCTGGGCAGGCGCGAAACACAGCATTTTCTGCGCGACATGGAGACGCTGAATTTTCGTCGTCCCGATGTCTATGCGCGCGCAACCGATGAGATTCCCCGCATTGTCGAGGTGATAAAGACTCTGGTGGAGCGCGGTTATGCCTACGTTAGCCAGGGCTGTGTTTTCTACAGTGTCAGGCGCGATCCCGACTTTGGCATACTGGCACGCGCCATCGGACTGAACAACTACGAGGCGATGCTCGAAGTCGCCAATGAGCGCGGCAATCATCCCGACGATCAGCGCAAACAAGACCCGCTCGATTTTGTCCTCTGGCAGGCTCAGGCGCCCGGCGAGCCAGCCTGGGAGAGTCCCTGGGGACCGGGCCGGCCCGGCTGGCACATCGAGTGTAGTTCAATGGTCATGCACTATCTTGGTGAGCAGATCGACATTCACGGCGGCGGCTTCGATCTGGCTTTCCCGCATCACACCTGCGAGATCGCCCAGTCCGAGCACTACAGCGGCAAAGCGCCGTTTGTCCGCTACTGGGTCCATACCGGCATGGTCTACCAGGACGGCGAGAAAATGAGCAAATCGCTCGGCAATCTGACCCGTGTGAGCGACCTGCTCAAAGATTACACGCCAGACACCATTCGCCTCGTCTTGCAGAGCCACCACTATCGCTTCCCCTGGGAGTGCGTGGCCGAAGATTTGCAGTTTGCCTCTGAAACAGATGAGTTGCTTCAGCAGGTGCGCCGGCAGTTTGGACGCAACGCTGCCGGCGAGGATCTCGCCCTGCGCCGACAGTTCGAGCAGGCGATGGAGAACGATCTCGACTCGCCCGAAGCCGTGCGACTGCTGCGCCGGGCAGCCGAAAACGCTATCTTCGACAACAACTCGCAAACCGGAGCCGAGATCCTGCGCCTGGCGACCGTTCTGGGCCTCTGCGTCTAGCGGGCAACTGGTATTCTCAGAGCATCAGGATAAACAGTCGATTGAGAGAACCTGTTATTTGAGCTTGCCTGTAGAGCTTGTATGCTGTAATATGACCAGAGTATCCCACTAAGGGCAGAAAGTACGGCCAGGGGGAAGTTTATGGCAATCAATGCAGACAAGCCGGACAGGTGGAAGGCAGACATCACTCAATCTGTTGATATGTACAATAACTGGTTTATGTTGTTCGCGCCTAAAACCTATCGTGAAACTCGTATTGAGACGATTAAACAAGTGAGGGAAGCGATTTTTATTGAAACTGAACGTCTGGCTGTCCAGCAACAGCTTGATCGGAAAAAAACACGAGAAGAACGCAACAGGCTCGGTCAATTTGCTACACCAACAAAGTTGGCGACAGATATTTTAGATTATGCCAGTTTATTATTGCCGCCTGGCAGAGATATTTATTTTTTAGATCCGGCTCTTGGAACTGGCTCTTTCATCTCCGCGTTATTCCGCTCTTTTCCTGCGGACCAGATTAAAGAAGTCGTGGGATTTGAAATAGATTCACAATATGCCCAATACACACTCAGTTTATGGGAAGATAAACGCTTGCAACTGCATATCGCAGATTTCACACAGGCCTTACCCCCCGATCAAGAAGCAAAAAAGTTTAACCTGTTAATATGCAATCCCCCTTACGTTCGACATCATCATTTGCTTAGAGAGGATAAACAACGACTGCGGAAATCTGTCGAAGAATCGTTAGGGATGAGAGTTAATGAGCGATCAGGATTGTATTGTTATTTTTTATGGATTGCTCATCAATGGTTAGCAAAGGGAGGTCTAGCCGGATGGCTTATTCCGAGCGAGTTCATGAGCGTTAACTATGGACAACAATTAAGAAGATACTTACTTGATCAAGTAACCTTATTGCGCGTACATTGTTTCGATCCGGCTGATGTACAATTCGACGATGCTTTAGTATCATCTTCAGTCATCTGGTTCAAAAATGTTCCCCCACCTGCCGAGCATGTGATAGAGTTTACATATGGTGGGACGCTTAAAGAACCAGCCTTATCCAGTCTCTTACCTATCTCCATCTTATCTAAGAAAAAGAAATGGATGACATTTCCTCTCATTTCCAGCCTTAAAGAAACCACACAGTATGATACTATGCCTGGAGACGTTGTACATCTAACAAACAGCTCCGCTAACTATAAGAAGTCCACCTCTGAGGAAAGCAGATTTTACTTCAAAGCCAGCCCCAGACAATCACTTGCTCAGGAAAGATTCCGATTATCAGATCTGTTTGACATCAAAAGAGGTCTGGCTACCGGGGCTAATAGCTTCTTCTTACTAACCCCAGAACAGATATCAGAATATCAAATTCCTGCCGAATTCCTGACACCTGTTTTACCGCATTCGCGCCATATATTGAACGAAGAGGTAGAAGCAGATAGCAAAGGCAATCCCTTATTAGAAAGAAAACTCTTCCTTTTAACATGCGATCTTCCAGAAAAAGTGTTGGAATCCACTTACCCTTCACTCTGGAGATATTTTCAGACTGGCATTGCAAAAGGTATCAATAAAGGTTATTTATGTTCACATCGCACTCCCTGGTATTCACAAGAAAAACGGCCAGCATCCTTATTTGTCTGCTGCTATATGGGAAGACAGAAAACGAGTGAAAGTTTACCTTTTCGCTTCATTTTAAATCGCTCTAAGGCAGTAGCGACAAATTCATACTACGTATTGTATCCCAGACTATATTTACAAAAAGCTCTTCAAGAAGAGCCGACGTTGATTACTGCACTCTGGCAGACACTAAAAGGTATATCTTTGAATAACTTCTTGAGTGAAAGCCGCGTGTATGGTGGGGGGTTACATAAAATGGAACCCAGAGAACTCGCTCATACTTCTATAGATGAGTTACCAGAAGTCCTTTTAGAACTACTTAATATACACTGCCAGATTCACGACCTCTGGTCGTAGGGGACCCACTTTAGAGGTTTCCAATCACCAGGAGCGGTCCCCCACCATATCTGACAGAATCAGCCGTCCCCTGTGGGGGCCGTGGCCTTTCTCTAACAACCCGATTGACTGACGTGGGCGCCAGCAAACTCGCGCAGCAAGTTGTTGAACGCATCGGCTCGCTCTTCCTGCACGTGCGCGCCGCTCCTGTCAAAGATGCGTACATCTATACTGGCATTGACGCGCCTGAATGCCTCGCTCGCCGCCAGCGGATCAAACGGCCCGCCATGACTTTCGCGTCCCCAGAGCGCCATGGCTGGCACTTTCAGGCGCGCCAGCGGCTCGCGCACATCTATGCTGAGCTGGTCAGCGAGGTAAGCAGCCATTGCATAGCGGCTGGCCGGCTGGTGCGCGCTGGTATAAACATACTCTACCTGTTCATCCGTCAGCAGCAGCAAATTATGATATGCCTGCCGGTCATAGTAATTGCGGATGGCCTGCCGCGAGACCAGCAGGTTATAGATGAACTGCCCGACAACCGGCGTTTGTAACACAAATTGACAGCCGGCCTGTACAGGACCGGGAACATGTTCTTCCAGCATTGCTGGTGGAGGCGAGACCAGGATCAGGTGCTCAAACAACTGGGGACGGCGGAAGGCGCCGGCAATCACATAGGCGCAGCTCAGGTCACGGGCAACGACCACTGCCGGCTTCTCGACCACCTCTTTGAGAAAATCGTGAATCAGGTCCAGGTATATCTCGGCGCTGTACTCGATTTCAGGATGGTCCGAGAGGCCGAAGCCCGGCAGATCTATGGCATAGACACGATACTGCGCGGCCAGCGCATCAACGTTTTTGCGCCACTCATACGAAGAAGCGCCCGGTCCGAAGCCATGAATGAATACCAGCGGCCTGCTCTCCGATGAACCCTGCACCTTGTAGAAGACATTGCCGTATTTCCAGGGATAGCGATGCTCCTCACCGGGCAGTACCGTGATGAGTTCCCCGGCCATCGTCTCCGTCACTTTATTGTAAATAGCCAGTGCGCCCAGCGTACCGCCGGCGATCAGGGCTGCCCGCCAAAAATTTTTTGCTGTGGTCATAGCAAATTCCTCTCTTCAGAGCTTATGGTTATCAGCGTCAGATGTTAGCTCTTTCTATTCAAAGCTTACAACGCCGGGTCAATTGATCGTGCAGGCCAGTGCATGTATAAAGTCAGGGGAGGTCCAGGAGGGCGATGGCTCTCCTGGCGGGGGCCGTCTGGGAACACACGGGTCCTCGCGTAGCGGAGTGCAGTCCCACTTTGTGGGACCGGGTTCCCCAG
>JADBKA010000241.1 GCA_014896635.1 Ktedonobacteraceae bacterium | reverse complement strand
GTGTTAGGCACGCCGCCAGCGTTTGTCCTGAGCCAGGATCAAACTCGCCATCCAAGCTCTAATTTCAATCCCTTTTCCGAAATCTATTCGATTTCAATCCCTCTGTCGGGTTTACCCGTACAAAGATTACCATTACTTACCACTCTTCAGTTGTTCAGGTACCCCTGGAGCTTTCGCTCCTGATACGCTATCCGGTTCCCCCTTCAGCGCAAGACAGATAATATCACCACCAGGCTTCTCTGTCAAGGGTTTTTTATGAGATTTTGGTATTGTCCAAAAACTCATTTTTGAATTTTCGGCTCCCTTCTCAACGTCCCTCGCCTTCGCTTCTCTCCTCCCGGCGCTTTGCCAGGGGAATAATTTTCCCGTCCTCTTTTTCTTCTATCTCCCGGCCGGGAGAAGACGATGAGACGCTATGTTCCAGATAGTAGCTAATGGTGAGCGCAAGGCCAACCCCGCAAGGGATCAGCCCTGGAAGCAGCCAGGGGCCGAGATGGAAAGGAGCCGAGGTAAAGGCCGGTGGGAGAATAAAGCCCAGTGGATACAGTCCGATGGTGAGCGTAAGGCCGACCATCATCGTGATTAGTCCAGCGCGCAGCAGGCTCTTACTACGCTGCCCCTTCTGCTCATCGGGTGTCAGGCCACGTGCGATCAGCGCCATACGCTCACGGTGCTCCAGATAGCGCAGTAGCACGATGAAACTAAAGAAAATCGCCAGAGCCAGCAGCCAGCCGATGAGCAGTGTCAGAGCGTTAGTAGACATAAATAGGAACCCCGTACCAGTTATTGCCCTTTAAATTCAGCTTTCCGTTTTTCGATAAATGCGCGCATTCCTTCGCGCATATCCTCGGTGGCGAACAGCAAGAAAAAGTTTTTCCGTTCGATCTCCAGCCCCGCCTCCAGCGGAGTTTCAAAAGCTGCCAGCACTGCCTCTTTCGCCAGGCGCACTGCGACTGGTGGCATCTCGGCAACCTTCTTTGCCAGCTTCAGAGCCTCAGTCAGATGCTCTCCCTGAGCAACGACGCGATTGACCAGGCCATGAGCAGCCATCTCCTGCGCGCTCACCTGCGCTCCGGTCAGCACCATCTCCATGGTCCGAAACTTGCCAAAGGTGCGCGCCAGGCGTTGTGTACCGCCAGCGCCGGGCATCACGCCGATCAAAATTTCCGGTTGCCCAAAGCGGGCGTTCTCTGAAGCGATAATCATATCACAGTGCATCGCCAGTTCGCAGCCTCCCCCCAACGCATAGCCACCTACAGCCGCGATCAGTGGCTTGCGCACATGCCTGATTCTCTCCCACGCCTCAAAGCCTCCGCTCATCATGTCAACCGGCGACTTATCAGCCATCTCTTTAATATCCGCTCCGGCAGCAAACGCCTTTTCACCAGCCCCGGTGATCACGATGCAGCGAATCTCCTCATCGTGGTCTAATTCCTCCAGCGCCTGCGCCAGTTCACCTACCAGTCGAAAGTTAAGGGCATTCAGTTCCTTTGGGCGATTCAACGTAACGATACCAACGCGCTCATCGCGCTCCACGAGAATATACTGATACTCAGCCATGATGTTCCTTCCGCTTCGTTGCATACAACGATTGAAATAACCACTTCCAGTATACCACCTTATTTTTTCAAAAGCACAATGCCGCTGTGTGCGCCCAGGGAGAGGTTCTTGCCGACCGCCTTCCCATAGAGGTCAACATAATTTCCACTGAGATTCACGGTAAAGCTATCGTTGGCGCTGGGATTGACTATCGCCAGTCCTTTGCTGTACTTACGCCAGTACACACCCTGATCCTGGTACATATCAGTCGTCGGCACACCTATCTGCGCGTCATACTCAGGATGGCTCATATCACGGCCATACTGCTGGTTGCCAGAGATAAAGATGGCCGACAGGTGATCTTTTGCCATCAGGTAAGAGGCCAGCGCCCAGTTGATATCTTCATGAGTGGGTGTCCGATTGAACTCGTTAATGATGTGATACGGCTTATGCTGCTGCTGAGTCTCTTTGATCAACTGAATTGTCTGCACCCAGGCATCACCAGTCAAGAAACCATTGCCATAATGGGTAAAGCCAGCTTCATCAGTAACGCCATCAAGATGAGCAATGATTTGTTTCACGATGTCGAAAGCCATCGGATCGGTGACAGAGGTGCCGTTGAGGTAGCCGACGTTGGCAATCAGTGCCAGAGGATGCGGCAGAGCATGCAATTTCTGTTGCAGTGCGGTCACGTAGTTGAGCATATCTGAACGCCAGAGCGGATCGTCACGGTTGCCAGTATAACGCTGTATCCATACTCCGTTATGGAAAAAGCCGCAAGCGCCAAAGCCGTTATCCAGGTTCAAATTATCGAGTGCAAGCGCATCATAGCCACTCTGGCTGGCGGGAACCGCGTAGTTCTGCACCTGCCAGTCGATGACCGCCGGGTTGGTGATGTCCAGTGAGATATAGGGTTGATTGAATTGCAGGACCGGCGTCTTCTGATCGCATTTATAGAGTACCCAGTCGGGGTGAACTGACTGCCAGTAGCTTAAGCTCCGCTGCGCCCCCGGATTATAGAAAGTGCCGGCATCGCGGTTCAACGGAATATAGTAACTCAGTAAAATGTTGGCGTTGCCACTGCGAAATGCCGCCACTTTGTTCACCTCGGCTCCCCAGACAAAATCGTAGGCCGGGGCCAGCCTGGCAGCGGTATAGTAGCTCATATCATAGGTAAACACCTGGAATGTATGAATCCCATCCCAGGTATCGATCAGCTTACGCCCGCCCGGCACAGCAGAATCGGTCAGGCAGACCGGCTGGTTGCAAGCTGGAACAGGCGCATACGTTTTCACTACCGGCGTCGGCGTAGGCTGCATGATAAATTTCTCGCCTCTGGAGGTTACCGGTTGCTGCGGTGAGCCACAACTCCCTAGCAGAAACAGCAGGAAAAATAAGAGAAAAGTGGTTTTTTTATAGTTTTTTCTCAGTGTTGATGCTGGCATTGCGCAGTCCTCGGCTCAATAACTTTTCGTTGCAAAGTGGAAAGAGAAAAAAAGCAAAGCAATACTTTCACTCCTGAACTCCCTTCTACTTTTCTCCCTACTTGCCCAGCAATGAATAGTACGTCTACTGGTTATAAACGGTTGTTTTTCCAAAAGCGCACAGCCTCTAGGAGTTGTGGCAGTCAGGCTTCTCTTTTGTCGGGGGATAGGCGGGGGATAGAAGAGAGGGCAGGAGGCAGGAGAGCGCGCCAGGCACGCCCTCCTGTTCCTGTCCGATGACACCTTGCAGGCTGCTATGCAGGCTGTCAGGCATAGATGACATAATCTACCACGAGTTTTTGGGGCGAGCAATGGCGGCCAGATCAGGCTGGACCGTACAAAGATGCGAACGATGACATAATCTACCACGAGTTTTTGGGGCGAGCAATTGAGGCCCCGACAAGTATGCCCAGAATGAAGGCCACCAGCCAGAGTATGATCATCGTTTCGAGACCCATGTTTTGTCCTCTCTGTTTTTTTTCATGAAATGGATGAGTCTATGCTAAGCTCCTTCTGGCTCATCCCAGTTCAAGGTGCCATAGTAACGGGGTCGTCTTCTACGAGGAGGGACACTATGGTTATCATTTACGGCGCTGCACCCTGAGTCAGCATCCCTCTCATCCGAATCTCCTCCAGTGCGAACAACACTACGAGTATACATAGGGTGCAGGTGAAAAGAAACAACACACTCCAGAACAGGATGACGAATACAAGGTCGATCCAACCCAACGGTGTAAGAGGACCATCAGGAACCGCAATCTGGTGAAGGGAAAACAGCATCAGTAGCGTGAATACAACAGTACAGAAAAGAAACATGCCGGGGAAGGTTAACCGACTTGCCCTCATACATCCTCCTCTCGGATGGTGCAGGTCGTACAACATTACTGATTGTCCTCAGAACTGATTGCAATAGAAAGGTAGCACAGGCAGGATTACCGGTGGCTTACCTTCTATCACTTTACATACGATGACTATTATAATTAAAGTTTATAGTGAATAGAATTATTAGTCAATCGCTTTGAAAAATTTTAGCAAATGTAAAAGAGATAGTGCAATTATCATAAATATTGGGGAAAAAACGTTTGTATGCGCTTGTCTGATTCGCCTACTATTAATTCCATTGCATCCCTTTTGACAAAAGTTGCAAAGATACTTGTCTGTAACACTTGCCGAATATTTCATATTTGGGAGCAGAAATTTTTGTAAAGTGAACTGCACGAGCCAGATTATCCAGGTAGCCTGCACGCTCTTCCGGCACTACCACGATACGTACGATGCCTCTTTCCCGCGCTCTCTGGAGTGCTTTGCCGACCGTTTGCCGTGAGCAATTGAGCTTCTTCGCAATCCTCTCCTGGGTATCTCCTACATAATAGTGAAAATTAGCCACTTTGCGTAAAAAGTGATCATCGCTCAGTAAGCTGCTCTCAGGCACATTCCCTGGAATATCTGTAAACATAGATTTTTCTTCCTTCTCTACTTTCACATAACAGTTTGAGAGGTCTTGAAAGTGCTAGACAGTACAGATCATCTTGAAGCAAATGTTGTTCCCCATAAAAGTTATAACCTGTTTTCCAGGTTATATCAAGTTCTGACGATACAAAATTTGTATATTTTTATTCAATCTGAAGCAAATGGTTGTTTTTTAACAAATGTAATGGTATCTCTAGTATAGAGGATTGATTATGGAGAGAACCGATGAAAACAGTGGTGCAGATCTCACTTGATGTGACGAACATTCCAGAGGCGCTTGAAACGGCCCGCCTCGCCATAGCAGCAGGCGTCGATTGGCTAGAAGCGGGTACGCCTCTCATCATTGCAGAAGGTATGCACGGCGTACGAGCGCTGCGCCAGGCGTTCCCGGCTGTTCCAATCGTGGCTGATTTAAAAACAATGGATGGTGGCTGGCTCGAAGCGGAGATGATGGCCCGTGCCGGCGCAACCCACGTCGTGGTCATGGCCTGCGCTCACAAAGAGACGATCAAAGCTGTCGTGCGAGCGGGCCAGGACTACAATCTTCAGGTGATGGGCGATAACCTGGCGACTGAGGACAAAATTGCCGCCGCTCGCCTGCTTGAGGATCTGGGCTGCGATTATGTCATTCATCATATCGGCTACGATGAGCGACGAGGTCAGGCGACGGCAGGTCTGCCCCCTCTGAGTCCATTGGATGACTTGCGAGCCGTTGTCGAGGCGGTACATATCCCCGTGCAGGCGGTTGGGGGACTATCGCCGGACAGGCCATGCGCACACCTGAATACGGCGCGCCACTGGTGGTACTCGGCGCGCCGCTCACCATTGATGCCGATGTGTTTAAGCGAGCGAGCGGCGATATTGAGCAGGTACTGCGGATGATCTGCGAGCACGTGCATGCCTATGGCGATGTCGGGCCTGCCGCCCGCTCGGTCTGACCGGCAATTTCGCTATCTTCAGCAGCCCGGTTCAAGCCCGGTTCAGCGCGTCCACACGCCCTGGGGATCGCACTGGCGAATAAGAAACAGTTCTTCCTTGTTCGGTGGGATGGTCTCGGCACAATCAGGCGCCAGACGCAACGGCCAGCCTGTCTGCTCCTGCACCTGCTCAATCGTGGCACCGGGGTGGTACGATTGCAACAGCGCCTCGCCGCTTGCCGGATCGAAGGTGAAGACGGCGAGCGTGGTAATCAGGGCTACCGGTCCCCCGCGTGGCAGACCGACGCGCTGCCGCCACGCTGTCCCGGCTGGCCCTTGCTCGCCGGGATAGCCATAGCCGGGACTGGTGACGTAATCAACGCGCTCGCGCAGGCGATGCTTCTCGTGCGGCATGATGATGGCGAGCCGCCCGGCCAGCGAAGCAATGTCCGCGCCGCCGCCACTGCCCGGAAGCCTTACGCGCGGCTGCTGCCAGTCGCCAATCATTGACGTATTTAGATTCCCATAGCGGTCGATTTCAGCGCCTCCGATAAAGCCCAGATGGATCTCTCCCTGTGCCATCAGGCCGATCACATTGCGCGTACTCGTTGCCCAGAGCGCATCAACGATGTTGGGAGGATCACCCATCGTATAGAGCAGTTCCGCCGACGGCGTATCGCGGATGATGCCCGCCTCGAAGATACCAATGCTCTCAGGCGCGTGTGTGTGCTTGGCAAGCGCGAAAGCCAGCAGCGGCAGGCGCATACCGACGAACACATGCTCACCATCGCGTATCTGCCTGGCCGCGCAGACCACCATCAGTTCCCTGGGAGTATAGTTCATATCCGCTCTTTCTCCTGTCCTTTTTTAAGTTTCACAACCAGATTCAGGAATCCTTTGCCAGGACGCCCGCGAGGGACGCCCCTGCAAGAGACGGTCATTTAATACCCGTAATCAACCTGCGCAGCATAACGATGCTCCCTGACACCCAGACTGCGCACTCGCTCCTCACCAAGCTTTTTCACATAATCAGCGCGGGATGGCACCTGCAAGACCCACTCATCAAGCCATTGCTGAAAATCTTCAACACTGCGCGTGCGCACATGATATTCATGAAAAAACTGATGATCGCGGTTGTAATAGCCTTGAACGGATGAAGGATGCGCTCCCCAGGCTTCGTGGACGACGGCTCGCACTTTGAACGAGGGTCCGATGACACGGTTCGGATCGCTGGTAATCACTTCGCGCTCGACGATCTCTTCGGCAACAAGAATAACATCGCGCGCGGCCAGCATGGCCTCTTCACACACGCCCAGATTTCCCCAGACGTGCGCGTTGCCCTCCTCGTCGCTACGCTGCACATGCAGGATGGTCACATCCGGGCGCAGCGCCGGCACCAGCAGCAGCGGCGTACCGTCAAGTTCTGAACGACTCTGGCGCAGAGACGGATTCTGGCGCGGAATATCGCTGCCGAGCAGCGAGCGCGTGGGAATATAGGGCACATCGAGACTGGCAGCCAGCAGACCAAGCGCAATGGTATAATTGCTGTGCTCCTCGACGGTAATGGCGTGCGGAATGCCCTTCTCGACGGCGCGGCGATAACAGTGGGCCAGCCCTTCGCTGACGTTGCCCACCCAGGCCGCCGTGACCTTCGTCACACAGCCAGCTCCGATCAGCGTGTCGAAAAGGATATCAGAAATAGGACCGATCAGGGTAAGACCGCGCTTACGCTGGCGCACGATCTCATGCGCTGCCGCATAGGGAATGAGCGACTCCAGCGCCAGTCCCAGAGCTACGGACGCTCCATCGGGTACGTAG
>JADBKA010000002.1 GCA_014896635.1 Ktedonobacteraceae bacterium | reverse complement strand
TGCCTTCAAGAAACATCCGATTGCGAAAAAATGTCATCGTTGTCACCTTCTCTAATACAATGGGGTTATTGCAGGTATACCACTGTCTTTGCATTGCTCCAGAGGCGTTCGAGGCGGTAATACTCACGCTCTTTTGGCCCGAAGAGATGGATGATAACATCGCTGAAATCGAGGATCATCCAGCCGGTTTCGGCGGAACCTTCACGGTTCACAAGCTGTGCTCCCTGCTCTTCAAGACCTTCGTCAAGAGCCTCTGCGATGGCCTGAAGCTGGCGAACGCTATTGCCGCTGCAAATGACGAAGTAGTCGGCGATAGTTGAGACCTCTCGGATGTCAAGAAGAAGGATATCGAAGGCTTTTTTGTCAGAGGCGATATCCACTGCTACTTTTGCTAGTTGAGCTGAGTCTAACAGAACACCCTCCACGATTGCTCCTGTTTGCTGTATTCAATAATCCGTAATTGTGGATCGGGATCGGTTCCCCGATGCATATGCATTCTTGCCAGGTGCTCGGTGAGTGAGAAGGAGAGCAAGGGAGAACCCCTTGAACCCCCGCCAGAGGAAATCCTCTCAGGACTCCCATCCCAGCTTGCCGGGCATGGTAACAAATGCCGATTATTGTATCCGCATTATAGCATGAGCCGCCACACTTGTTAAGAGGGCAAAGTGAGAAAATGGCTGAGCTAAATCTGACAGGCCAGACTCTATGCAGTGATCTGGCCTACCTTTTTTATCCCCCGCCGGGAAACGCTGCCGAGCAGTGCCTGAATCGTTTTTCCACTGGTCGGGTGGATACGTTCAGGCGCAATTTCGACAAGAGGAATAAGGACAAAAGCCCGTTCATGCATGCGCGGGTGAGGGATGATCAGATCATCCTGCTGCAAGCAGAGATCGTCGTACAGCAGAATGTCAATGTCGATGAGGCGGGGACCGTTACGAAACGAAGGCCGGCGACCCAGCGTTATCTCCAGTTCTTTCAGTGCATGTAAAAGATCCTCAGGTGAAAGGTCGGTCTCTCCACTGCATGCCATATTGAGGAAGCGCGGCTGGTCGGTATAGCCGACAGGTTCGCTTTCGTAAAGTGATGAGGTGCGATCAATTGCTACAATAGGGTGCAGGCTCCTTAGCGCGTTGACAAGGTTTTGCCGGCGATCACCGAGATTAGAGCCGAATGCGAGATAGACACGGTGCCGGGCTACAGCGGGAGTGGGGTAAGATGAATGGTCAGTATTGCGCTCCATCAACCTGCCTATCCTTTCTTCTACCGGGGTGCGATTCTGAAGACAGAGGACCGGTATTGCCAGTAATTATTTCTATGATAGCGTGGTTTTTACAAACTGGCTACCGCTGGAAAACCAGGATATTTGTAAAAACCGCTTCTTTTCCCCCTCTGCTGTCACCACCCACGAGAAAGCCCAGTGAGCCAGCAGCGTAAGCAGTATCCAGGATATCTGGAACAACCAGTTGTCTATTGATATAGATGCGAAAATGCGAATCTGAACAGACGACGAGAAGCGTATTGATATGTCGGTAGCCGGGCTGAATGGCGGTTGTGCGGGTCCAGTCGATCAGCGTCAGCCAGTTTGTGGGATTGCTCCCCCGGGCGCGTACGAGACGAAACTCGCCTTTATAATTCAATTCTAATGCATAGAATTCGTGAGTGCGTGATGAGAGGCGGAAAATGAGTCCATAGAAATCTCCACGTATTAACTGTCCCTGTGAGACAATCACGACATTGGAGAAGCGGCGTATATTGGAGTAACACCAGGCTGCACCGTGTGTCAGGTTGGTAGAGACATGATAGCCCTGTGGGGTAAAGTAGCACTGGCTACCATCGTTAAGCCAGCCGTTGCCCGGCGTCATGAGATCGTCTGCGAAGAGTTTGTTGCCGGCGCCAATGTCTGATGTGATGCTGGCTGTTGCCTGGGCGCGTGCTTGCGCAGCCAGGCTTGCTTGCAGGCGAGCCTGAGCGGTAGCCGTAGCCGCTGCTGGCGGAGAAAAAGCGGAATGACGGCTCGGTGTGCTGCCGGGTGCAGTCTGTGTGCGCCAGAGAAAACCAAAGGTGATCGAGGTGCCGAGCAGCAGCAGGCAAAGCCCGACGAGCAATCCTTTCCATACTATTGTGCGCCGCTCCTGTAGCGCCGGGTGCGCGGGAAGAGACGGCAACACACGGGATAACGGCATGGTAGTTTCAGGTATGTTTATGTGGGGCTGCGCGGATTGAATACAGGCTCTGACTGAAGAGGGTTGCAAAGGGCCGTCAATCTGCCGCTGTTCGACGGCCATTCCCTGGGTTTGCTGGCCGTTTATTACGAGTATCGGTGGAGAGGTTCGTCCCACCTGTCTGGCAGCCTGCCTGTAGGCCAGAGCCAGTTCCTGGGCCTGCTGGTAGCGTTCTTCTGGCTCTTTCGCTAAAGCTTTGAGAATGACCGTTTCGATAGCTGGCGGAATGTCGCTGTTCAGTTCGCGTGGGGGAGTAGGAGCAGTTTGTAGATGCTTGAGCATAATGGCAACCGGAGAGTCGCCGCTGAAAGGGACACGCCCGGTCAACATCTGGTAGAGAATGATGCCGAGCGAATAAATATCGCTGCGATAATCACTCGCGCCATTTGATTGTTCGGGGGCCATATATTCGGGTGTGCCGATCATTGTACCCGCGTGGCTGAGCGATTCGGTTTCCAGCTTGGCTTTTGCCAGACCAAAATCGACGAGATAAGCGTAGCCATCAGCTCGCAGAAGGATATTAGAAGGCTTCACATCCCGGTGAACAACTCCGTGTTCATGAGCATACTGGAGTGCAGCGGCAATCTGATCAAGAAAATAGCCAGCCTCTTCAAGCGTCAGGCGTTCTCGCTGAAAAAGATAATCACGCAGCGTCCCCCCTTCTATATATGGCATCACCAGATAGTACCAGGGCCGCTGCTCGCCAAAATCAAAGAGCGGCAGGATATGGTCATGCGAAAGCGTGCCAACGGCCAGAGCTTCACGCTCAAAACGGCGGACAAAACGCTCATTGCTGCCATAGAGCACTTTTACTGCCACTTTACGCCGCACACGCCGGTCATATCCTAAATACACCTCGGCCATGCCACCTGTAGCGATGCGCCGCCGCAGTTCGTACCGGCCTAAGGTTGAACCTTCTATCCCCTTCATTACTCCACTCCCACGTTTCCCCACAATTCCCCGCTCTCTCTAATGTGCTGTGGTCTGAGTGCGGCAGAATCACATATTTTTCCGTGAAGGACAGGAAAGCAGGGAAGTCAGGAAAACTGGTAAGACTGTGTTGCCTGCCCTTCACAGGGAAGATTGTTGGCGTTATTGTAGCGTAAAAGCTATCGTGCTGTCCAGTAGCGTTCGAGGCAGATGGTTTCTACCGGACGGATGCCGTGCGCATATTGCTCGATTGCTTTGTGCAGCGCCTCTTTGCTGGCGAAGTTCTGTGCGATCTGTGTCACGTATTTTTCGGCTGCTGCCTGGCGGGCCGGCAGGAATTCTGACATTTCTACCAGAGCAGGCTCGAAGGCATCGCCCAGTTCTTTTTTGCGCGCCTCAAGCGCTCCCGCCTGGCGAACAACGTAGGGAAAATCTTCGTAAAAATACACTTTTGCCTTATCCTGTACCAGGCGGTAGGCGGCTGAGCAGACGATCTGGTGATCAACATGCCGTCCTACACCAAGAGGAGCGTACCATACAGCATCTGGCAGGCGCCGATGCAGGTCTAGCAGATCAGTGGCGAGGCGGCGATCAATCTCCTGGTCGGCGGGATGCACCTCGCCCGACATGAATGACTCTTCGGTAGGATAGTATGGTGGATTGCCGCGATAGCAGGCGTCTAGATAGTCGAGCCAGAGATAATCGACTTCCAGGTAGTGGCATGCTGTGGCATCTTCACGGCGCCGTGCCTGCATAGGAGTGCCGGCACCCTGAGCGTCCGAAAAACCCATGCGGCGATGAATCTGTAATGCCGCCGGGCTGAGGACTGTATTGTCAGTGGGAATGCCGCCAAAAACAGTGATCACCAGCGGTGTCAATCCGCTGTTCACCTGAACGCCGAGCGTGCCGCCGCATGAGTAGACCACATCGTCGAGGTGTGGCGAGAGAAAGATATGACGATGCTTTCTACTGATATCGTTCAAGCTTGTAAGTTGCAAAGCTTTGTTCCTCCGTATAGTAGTATGGATGTAGCGTGTAGTACACGTTGAGAAACAGTGGTCCTTACTATCATAGCACGATCCTGTTCTCTCGTCCTATGGCAGGCGTACCCCGTCCTCGGCGTCGTCCAGTAATCCATCTTTTACCAGTCCGCTGATTAATTTCTGGAGCCAGGGGAGATCGCTGTCGTTAAAGTCTGCTTTGATGCGGGGTCCCAGCTCTGAGAGCGGCATACGCTGGTCAGCAGGGAGCGACCGGAGCAGGTCAACGATGCGTCCACGAAAATAACGATTCGTGCTGGTGAACGGTTGAGCCTGATAGCTCCTTTTTTTCTCTGCTAGCTTGCGCAATTGTTTGAGAACGCCGCCCGAAGGGAAGAGGCTCTGCTGGCTCATCTCCTGGTACGCCTGGCACGATGCCTGTACAGGACAGTTCGTACACTGTGGATTATTGCTGGTACAGATGGTGGCTCCCAGATCCATCAGGGCCTGGTTCCAGTCATATGCTTTGCCCGCTGGCAGCGCCTGCTCAGCAAAAGCGAACATTTGGGCGTCACGGAGCCGGGGAGCAGGATATTCCAGGCCGAAAAAAATACGATGCAGGACCCGCTGAATGTTGGTATCAACGGTAGCGACCTGCCGGCGGTAAGCAAAACAGGCGATGGCCCCGGCAGTGTAGCGCCCGATACCTTTGAGTTTGAGCAACTCGTCGATGGTATCTGGAATACGCCCGTTGTGTTCGGCTATGACCTGGCGCGCGATAGCTTGCAGACGTACGGCGCGCGAATTGTACCCCAGAGGTGCCCAGGCGGCGATCACTGCGGCAGTCGGCGCTGCTGCAAGATCGACCAGCGTGGGGAACGTTTCCAGAAATTGCCGGTATCTGGGCAATACACGCTCAACCTGTGTCTGTTGCAACATGATTTCTGAGACGAGGATCGCGTATGGGTCACTGGTAGCCCGCCAGGGCAGATCACGCCGTTCAATAGCATACCATTGCAGAAGCGAAGCGTGGACCTCTGTGGGGTCGAGCGCAGGCCGAAGAGAAACAGATGGGGACGGAGCGGATTTATGCATGCAGACCTAAGCTCGACTTTTTTGTGTTTTTGTGTTGTCTGCTTGTGAAATAGTCTTCTGCTTGCTATCCCGGCCTTCTACCGCCTTTTCTGTTATATTGCGTTGACGGGCGAGAAGCGTCAGCAATGTCTCACCTCCCTCTTGCCAGCAGCGGGCGTCTGGTGCTGGCAAATTCTCACAGAGCAGCCAGTCGTTCGCGTCTTTGAGGACATGACCTTTAATGCACTTGGCGTACATAATATGCTCATTCAGGTCAGGAGCTTCTGGCTTGATATTGGGTGAAGCAATTTTCGGAATAAAAAATCTACACCACGGCACGGCTGTACACCTTCCTTGTTTGTTCTACAAGTCTCTGTTTGCCCGTAGAGAACCCTTCTCCCGCCTGCTATAAAGCGAGCGGGGAAGATTCAACTCAGGCTTACCTATTATAGCATATCTCTGTGTGGTGTGCAGAGAGTCACTGTATTTGCCAATTTTTGCGCCTATGGCTTGCGTGCCAGTACAACCAGGCGACTGTCCAGGGTCAAAGCACTGCCATCGAGGTTGCCGTAGTATGCGTGAAGTTGTAGATTCGCGGCTGCAAGCATACGTGCCAGCTCCGTCAGGGTGTAAATACGGATGGACTGGTGATATTCCTTGCGCCGCCCATCAGGATAGATCATGGTGATGCGCACATCATTGCGGCTACGGGGAAGATCAATCTGGCGTTCTTCCAGCACGATTAATCCATCACTATAATGGATGATGCCATAAGGAGAGAACGAGCGCAGAACTCGCGGCTGGTAGACGGTTTCGAGTAGAAACAGACCACCGGGCCTGAGTGCTTTCTGCACCTGGAGCAGTACCTGTTGGTCCTCTTCTTCATTCTCCAGGTAACCAAATGAGGTGAAGATATTGATGATCGCGTCAAACTCCTGCTCGAAAGGGATTATGCGCATGTCACTATGAACCAGGCGTATGGACAATCCTTGCTCTTCGGCTTTCTGGCGGATCTGCTGTAAGAACTCATTGTTCAGATCCTGTCCTGTAACGGCGTAGCCACGCTCGGCCAACGGAAGCGCATGGCGCCCGGTGCCGCAGCAGAGATCGAGAATGGCGCTGCCGCTGGGAAGGTCGAGTAAAGCAAGCATATCGGCTACCTCGCGCTCAGCCTTTTCTGCTGGCAGAAAAGGTGTATAGATGCGCAGGTAATCTTCACCAAAGAACGCTCTGTACCAGGGTGTGTCACTCATGCAGACTTTATCCTTCTAGATGATCCGGCAAAATACTTGCGGGAAACCCGTGATAGGAGGGGGGTACCGAAGGTGCGGACCCTGGCCCGGTCTCTCCCTGTCCCCCTGTCCCCCTGTCGCCCTGGCCCACTCCGCCCGGAAGCCAGCTTCTGAAAGAAAGAACGTCTTCGCCGGATTTTTTCTCTCTTTTCTGCTGTGAAGCAAGGATGAAGGCTCTCAACTTTGCAACAGCCCGATTCCTTTGAAGGCAGGCTCTTTCTGTGCAATATATAATAAGAAACAGGCTTTCATCATGCTCTCTATCTTTGTGAAAGATAGTTGAGAGCGATGGGGCAAAACTGATTAAGAGGCAGGTGTTGTGTTAGCCGAAAAACTGACGGTGTTTGATGCCGATTCGCCGCTGTGGCATCCTCTACGTCCTCTGCTCGACGTTGTTCTACAGTTCGACCAGCATAATGAGCAGCATGAGCAATGGCGCTGGCATGGTTGGACGAAAAAGCAAATAGAGGCGTTCCTTGCCAGCTTGCCGGCTCATTGTACACTGATCGCCGGCGTGTGGGAAACAGGCGGTGTACCGTGTAACGAGCAAAAGGGCCGAGAAGAGCATGAAACTCTGGTACTGAGCTGTATCTGTGAGGTAGCCAACGGCACAGTGCGTTCGCTGCGTACGTTCGCGTCTCTTCAATCCAGCGATGTGCCGCCGCTGAGCGCGCTGGAGCCAGGCTACGAGCACGCTCTGGCTATTATGCGTGCTGTGCGAGTAGAGGTGGCGCCAGTTGCATGGGCGCTGTTTACGGAAAAAGCTGCCTGGGATGAATGGCTCTTGAGTGAGGGGGAAAATGGGGATAAAGGGGAACTGCTGGCGCGCCTGGCTCGCCAGGGCCGCTGTGTTTTGCTGGGAAGCCAGGTACAACATCATCACTCATAAAAAGGAAAATTGTAAGTATGCAGCAAAAAACATCTTTAATCTGGAACCCGATTTTGCGTCAGTACCTGGTCAATGCACCTCACCGTATGAGCCGCCGCGAAGGAACAGTATCATGTCCTTTCTGTGCTGATATAACTGAAAGGCGTATTGACCCTGAAACGCAGGTATGGCTGCATCCAAACGATTTTCCCCCGCTGCTGCCGCCGGTCGGTGAGGCATATGTGGTCATCTACAGCCGCGATCATGACCGCACGTTTACACAATTAAGCGAGGACGAGGTATATGCCGTGACACGCCTCTGGCGTGATCTCTACCGTGATCTTTCTAAGCGTTACCCGGCAGTGATGATCTTTGAGAACAGCGGCACGGCCATCGGACAGACACAGTTTCACCCGCATGGACAGGTGTATGGCGTCTCGATTGTCCCACCGGCGTTGGAGCGTGAAATGGAGGCCGTCGAACTGGAGGAAGCTGCCGGACGAGGATGTCCTTTCTGCCGCGTGCGTGAAGAGTTGAGCGAGAGCGATTTCCAGGTAGCGGCCACTACCACCTGGCAGGCTTTTTTACCGCCATATGTGCGCTATCCTTATGAAACGCATCTCTATCCACGCCGCCATGCGGCCAGCCTTGATCTGATGCAGGATGACGAGTTGCGCGATCTCGCAGTCCTTTTGCTCATGGTGATTCGTGGCTACAACGCGCTCTTTGATGGCACTATGGCGCCCATGCCTTATTTGCTTGGCCTGCACCAGCTCGCTGACCGGCGCTTCCACTTGCATGTTGAGATCCAGGCCATTGGACGTGCGCCCGGCAAATTAAAATATGCAGCCTCATCAGAGGCGCTATGGGGGCTATGGACTAATGATTCCTCGCCGTTGCAAAAGGCACGAGAGCTGCGAGAAACGATCCAGAAGGAAAAAGTGTGATGGAACAAATACCGTTGTTGCCTGCGCCACAGCAGGCGCTGACACAGTTTCCCCTTGTGTTTCATGATAACACTGGGTATGCCGGACCGCCCGGCGTGGCTTGGGCGCCGGGCCGTGTCAATCTTATTGGCGAGCATACGGATTATAATGATGGCTTTGTCCTGCCACTGGCAATTGATCGTGTCGCGGCTTTTGCCGGGCGTCGGCGGGCTGACCGGCTGGTGCGCCTCTGGTCGGTGCATTTTAGCGAGCTCGCGCAGTTTACCCTGGAAGGATTGCCGGCTTCGTTTGAGCGGCAACGAGAGTCATTGCCGCGCTGGACACGCTACATTCTGGGTGTGGCGGCGGAACTGGCAGGAACAGGTCTCTCGTTGCAGGGCTTCGACGCTGTAGTAGATGGGGACGTGCCGCTGGGGGGCGGCATGAGTTCATCGGCGGCGCTGGAAGTAGATGCTGCGCAGGCATTCGCATTATTTTCAGATGGTGCTCTGACTATTGGTTCTGAGCAGGCGGTGTTCACGCCGATGCAGGTGGCGGCTCTCTGCCAGAAAGCCGAGCATCGCGCCACCGGCCTGCGCTCCGGCATCCTTGACCAGGCCGCCTCCGTCCTGGGCCGTCCCGGCAAAGCTGTTCTGCTCGATTGTCGCTCGCTTGAGTATCGCTATCTGCCTTTTGATGCTCCGGTGTATTCTTTGCTGGTCATTGACACCGGCGTGAGGCGCGAATTGACCTCGTCTGCTTATAATGAGCGACGTCAGCAGTGCGAGGAAGCGGTCAGCCTGCTGAAAGAGGCGATGCTGGCTCAGGGAGCGGATATCCTGCCTCCGCAGGATATCCGCGCCTTGCGCGATATCACGCCTGAACAGTTTATACGTTATCAACATGTACTCCCGCCCGTGCTGCGCAGGCGCGCAGGCTATGTGATTGCCGAGAACGAGCGTGTGCTTCAGGTGGTGCGATTACTGGAACAGGGAGAGATAGAAGCTGTCGGAGCGGTTCTCTGGCAGGGACATGCCGGTCTGCGCGATGAGTACGAGGTAAGCTGCCTTGAGCTGGATACGCTGGTCGAGATTGCGCGTCGCGTGCCAGGTGTGCTGGGTGCGCGGATGATGGGCGGCGGCTTTGGCGGTTGTACAGTAAATCTTGTGCGGAATGAGGCAATTGATGCGCTTAAACTAGCTGTAGAGCAGCAGTATGCGGCACAGACCGGACGCCAGGCGAGCATTGATATCTGTCGTGCCGCCGCCGGCCCCGGCCAGAGCGTCGCAGGATAGATGAAACAGAACCAGGGAGTGTGTAGCGCAATTTGTCGTATCGTTCTGAGCGTCTGGAACGTCTCCTTACCAGAGGAACTATTGCCGTCAGGCCATAGTTCTCATATCGCAAGGTAAGGTCATACCCACGCTCCTTCGATGAAAGAGAGTGGAATGTTTAATGGCACGCGCCATAGCCTGAGGAGCATATGTCATGATACCACTGAAAGATTACCCAGGCCCGAGGCGACGCATGCCCTGGATGACCTGGGCATTGATTGCAATAAATGTTGCTGTCTTTCTCTACCAGGTCTCGCTGGGGCCGGCTGCCCCGGTGTTCATGTTTGCCTATGCCGTCGTGCCGGTGGCGCTGGTAGGCGGTGTGCCGCAGACATCACTGGTACAGGGCGGGCAGTCCTTGCCGTTCCATACGCCGGAGCCGGTTTATCTCACGCTCATCACTTCAATGTTTCTGCATGCCGGCTGGCTGCATATCGGGGGCAACATGCTATTCCTCTACATCTTTGGTGATAATGTAGAGGATCGTATGGGACATTTCTGGTATCTGGTCTTTTATCTGCTATGCGGACTGATCGCCGGCATTGCACAGGTAGCGGTTGATCCGGGATCGAAGATTCCGAGCCTGGGCGCCAGCGGAGCTATTGCAGGCGTGCTGGCATCGTACCTGGTACTCTTCCCCTGGGCGAGGGTAAAAACGGTCATCTTCATCTTTGTCTTCTTTACTATTGTCACAGTGCCGGCGCTGGCGTTAATCGGCCTGTGGTTCTTGCTGCAACTGTTTAATGGAGTGACTGCCCTGGCGGATGTGCAACAGGGCATGGGAGGCGTGGGTTACTTCGCGCATGTGGGGGGCTTTGTCACCGGGCTGGTCATCACCTGGCTGTTGCGGGAACAGCTACGGCCCCCGGCTCCCATCAGCTATCCTTACTTTCCGCGCCATCCTAACACAACGCTCTGGCAAAGGTGAGCTTAACGGATTTTATTTGATCGGGGAGGCCCTCCTGAGCCTCCCCGTTCGATCAGTCATCAGTCAGATTGCTATTGCTGGTTTACTCCCATTGCCAATGCTTTGACCCATTGGTAATTGCCTTCCAGCTTCGCACCGCCAGCAAGTTGCTGTGCAAGGTAGAGCCAGCAGATGGCGCTTCCCACTGTCAGGTAATCCCTGTTCGCCAGTTCGGCTGCCGCTTTGCTCATCCGCTCATAGCGTTGAGAATCAGTGAGCAAGGTATAGAGATGGTGAGCGACCTGCGCGATCTCGCCGGGATCAACCAGGTAGCCGGTCACGCCATGCTGGATTTGCAGTGGAATACCACCGGTTCTATAGGCGATAACAGGTTTGCCTTTCATCAGGGCTTCCGTCACCTTGACCTCAAATCCCTCTTTAATCGAGAGCTGGAGAACGATGTAGCTCTTGCGCACCAGTGTGTTGAGAAGCTGGTCAACATGCGGCAAGCGTGCAACTTTGATATCCTCTGCAAAGGAGGCATAACGCTCTGTAGTCAGCAGATGCCTGATCAGACTGTAGACGGGTATGCCGTCAGGGTCGTCAATGGAGCCAACGCCCGCGATGATCAGTTGAGGAATCGGCTTACGCCTGGCTTCTAGCTTGATGCGCAACCGACGGTATGCCTCAAGCACGTCAGGAATGCCTTTGGAGGGATCGAAGCGCGCAATCTGTACAATATAGGGCCGCTGTCTATCGAGTGGTGTCTGCCCCTGCTGCTGGAGCAGCGTGTCAAAGAGCTTCAGGTAGGCAGACATCTGTTCCTCTGTGAGCGGCTTGTTCAGGCCGTCCAGCGGATCGGTCGGAGGCGGCATATAGCAGATTTTTTGCGCTGGTATGCCCTCAGGAATAAAGGTGCGCACCGGATGGCTGATAAAGAGATCCGCATGCTGGATAAACTGCCACAGGTACTGCCAGGTGATATATTGTGGTGTGTCCGGTGTGCTTGCCAGGCTGGCAACAACCTGGATATGAGAGCGATAAATGATCTTTGCGCCAGCATTGGCCTGTTTGATGTAAGGAATAAGTCCAGCGGGCTGTTCGTCATCAATAATGATCACATCGGCCTGAGTAAACACCGGCTCCAGAACGGTCGCATTCTCTTTGATCCAGGCTTCGTAAATGGCGCGGTCCTCTTCCGTCAGGACCACATCGGGACCGGCAACAGCCTGTAACACATTATGGAACTTGAACTTGGTAACGCGAAATGCCTCCTGGCTGGGCAGCAAGACATGCCAGTGGGCATCAACACCGAGCAGCCGCAGCAGTCTGATCAGCCCATGACGAGCCAGGGCGACGCCGCCACCCTGGGGCGTGGCATTGATGAAGACCAGCTTTTTCCCCTGCAAAGCCTGCGCCAGCTCTTGCAGGCGAGCAAAGTCCTGCGGCGGTGTAATGTGCCGGTAGTCCTCAAGAGTAACGAGGTCAGACACCTGCACTTCGCGGTCTGGCGTGACCTGGATGCGTGCAATATGCTGCTCGTCAAAACGCGAACTGGCAGCTCTGACCAGTTGCTCCAGTGGGAGATCATATGCGCTATCCCCCGCTCTGACGGCATACGGCACAATATCCTCTTCTAGCCAGAGACGCGAGAGCAAATTGCGCAGTCTCTCATCTTCACGATACGCGACAGTAAGAAATTGCAGGTTGCCTTCCTGAGCGTTTTGTCTTAGCCATTCCAGTGCTGCATCGACTGCGTCTTTCTCCTGAGCGTCTTTGGTATGCACAGTAACTTCTGCACTGTGCGTTCTGGCAATACGGAGCGTATTGCCATCCAGATGGAAGGCGGCATAAGTTGGTGAGGGCGCCAGGTTGCTCACATCCTTGTCCTCCCGTGTGTAGATGTCTATGATTCCGGCGAGCAATGCCGGATCAAGCTGCCTGACTGCATTGACAGTGCTGGTGGTGAGCAAAAACTTCTTTGAGGAAAGAAGACCGCGCAGTAAGAAGGTCATTCCCCTCCACGCTTTCCGCACCGGCAAATGTATATTTGTAAGGAAACGAGAATAAAGTGAATTCTTCACAGACCCATTCCTACCTTTGTGCTATGCCAGGAGAGAACTCGGTTTTGTTCAGTTTTCTGACTGGCTTGAACTTCCTTTTCTGTCTGTTTTTTTATATGAAAATACGAATCAGAGGGGGGAAATAGCACGCCAAAATGGAGGAAAACTGGCTCAGATTCTCACTGTTTTGTGAGAAGTAAAGACCATATTCGGCGTTTTTCTTTTCTCCAATTCTACCAGGAGAGCTGCTGTTATAACTCATCATTCCTTGTTGATGATACCATAAAACCCCGGCTGGCCGCTACCCGGTAATCTACGAATAAGAACTAAGCCGTGTGGGTTTTTATTCCCTCCAGACCTCCCCTTTCTCGCGCCTGTTATCAGGGATGACGGGAGATGATCGCCAGTGTTACTATTTTATAGAGAAGCAAAAAACACAAGAATCGTCTTTTATGAGGCGAGAGAGAGAGGGACACAATGAATCTGCTCAATCAGAAAGAAGAGAAGCAGATCCCTGCCTCTTCTGAGAAAAGGCCCCACGTCATTATTGTCGGGGGCGGATTCGGCGGAATACGAGCCGCGAAATCGCTCGCCGGCGCACCCGTAGACGTGACAGTGATAGATCGCAGTAACCATCACCTGTTCCAGCCGCTGCTCTACCAGGTGGCGACGGCAGGTCTTTCTCCTGCTGACATTTCCGCGCCAATCAGGCATATATTGCGAAAGCAGAAGAATACTCAGGTGTTGATGGAAGAGGTGACGGATGTTGATTTACAAAATCAACGAGTAGTGACACGAGGACGGGCGCTGCCGTATGATTACCTGGTGATTGCAACAGGAGCGAAGCATAGCTACTTCGGACACGATGAATGGGAACCCTATGCGCCCGGCCTCAAGTCAATTGTCGATGCGACATCAATCCGGCGCAAAGTGCTGACGGCTTTTGAGGCTGCCGAGATAGAGAGCGATCCTGAGCGAATTGCAGCCTTGCTGACGTTTGTGCTGGTGGGGGGTGGCCCAACTGGTGTCGAGATGGCGGGCGCCATTGCCGAGCTGGCACGGGCAGCTCTGGCGAGCGACTTCAGGCATATCAATCCTCGTTCAACACGCATTATCCTGGTTGAGGCGATGCCCAGAATTCTACAGGCTTTTCCAGAAGAACTGGCAAACAGGGCGCGTAAGGCGCTCAATCGTCTGGGAGTGGAAGTCAGGACGGGCGCGCCGGTTGAACATATTGATGCCGACGGTGTGGTGATAGGGGGGAAGCGCCTGGAGACGAAAAATGTCATCTGGACCGCTGGCGTTACCGCTTCACCGGCAGGACGCTGGCTGAAGGCCGAAACGGATCGCGCCGGGCGTGTAAAGGTCAACCAGGATCTCTCGCTCCCTGGACACTCCAATGTCTTTGTCATCGGTGACACTGCCAGTGCAATGCAAGACGGTAAGCCTTTGCCTGGTGTGGCGCCTGTCGCTATGCAGCAGGGCCGTTATGTGGCTTCGGTGATCAGGCAGCGAGTGAGCGGGTACGATGGCGAAATCAAGCCTTTCCGTTATGTGAACAAAGGGAACCTGGCGACAATCGGGCGCTCCTTCGGTATTGCTGACCTGGGATGGTTGCGCTTCTCCGGTCTGATAGGCTGGCTCCTCTGGCTGGTAGTCCACATCTTTTACCTGATCGGTTTCCGTAATCGGATCGTGGTGATGATCCAATGGATATGGGGATACCTCACGTTTCAACGCGGTGCGCGATTGATTACCGACGCGAAACCGGCGCCATCGAATATGGAGTTGCTCAAAGAGCTGGTGTGAACGGCGTCCAGAGGCTTGCAGCCCCTGGCTCCCGCTTTTCTCAAAAACTGAAAAATTCTGTCTCAGCACGGGGAGAGAGGACAGTCGCCGGCGAATTGTGTTATACTTCACTGCACCGTGAACTGAAAAATCGTAACCCGTAGTCATGGGTGGGATGGAACATGTTTTTCGATCATGTCAAAATTTATGTGAAAGCAGGTGATGGAGGCAACGGTTCCGTGCATTTTCGCCGCGAGAAGTATATCCCCTTTGGTGGACCGGACGGCGGTGATGGCGGCCGGGGCGGTAGCATCTATCTGGAAGCCACAAACACCAGAAACACGCTGATTGATTACCGCTATAATCGCCACTTCAAAGCGTCTTCCGGCCAGTCGGGCATGCGCCAGAAGATGCACGGAGCCAGTGGAGACGATGTGATACTCAAAGTGCCGTGTGGCACTCTGGTACGCGATGCCGATACACTCGAAGTGGTCGCAGACCTGGTTGAGCCGGGGCAGCGCGCGATGGTGGCGCGTGGAGGACGCGGTGGGCTGGGCAACGTACACTTTGCTACCTCCACACGCCAGGCGCCAAAGGAGGCTCAGAAAGGAGAGCCGGGCGAGGAGCGCTGGCTCCTACTTGAACTGCGTCTGATCGCCGATGTCGGGCTGGTTGGCTACCCCAATGCGGGCAAATCCACGCTGCTCTCGGTAGTGAGTTCTGCAAAACCCAAAATTGCTGATTATCCCTTCACCACCCTGGTGCCGAATCTGGGCGTGGTGGAGATCGGTCAACCAGGGAGCAAGGAGGGATATAGCTTTGTGCTGGCCGATATCCCCGGTCTGATCGAGGGCGCAGCTCAAGGTGTGGGGCTGGGCCATGAATTTCTGCGCCATATTCAGCGTACGCGCCTGCTGCTGCATCTGCTGGATGGCGCAGCGATTGACCGCGAACCCTGGCAGGATTTTGAGGCAATCAATCGGGAGTTGCGCGAATACGATGAACGGCTCGCGCAACGTCCACAGATAGTTGTTTTCAACAAAATGGATCTACCGGAAGCGCAGGCTCGCTGGCAAAAGCTCAAAGCCCGCGCTGAAGCGGCTGGCTATCCGGTTTTTGCCATTTCTGCGGCTGCCCAGCAGGGAACGAGCGAGTTAATGCAGTTTGTAGCCCGTCGCCTGGATGAAATCAAGCGAGAAGAAGAAGAACGAGCGGCGGCTGAGCCACTGGCTCTTCAAGAAGGTCCGATTCTACGCCCGCAACCGGAAGATGCCTTTACGGTCATGAAGGAAAAAGGCATGTTCATTGTGCGTGGCAGGCGAATTGAACGTATAGTAAGTATGACGGATCTAGAGAGTGAAGAGGCAATGGATCGGCTTCAGGTGACACTGGAGAAAATGGGTGTTACCAGAGCATTGGAAGAGGCGGGAGTGAAGGCCGGCGATATTGTCAAATTCGGCAAAGTCGAATTGTACTGGGGCGAGTAATTTCGCCCCGCTTCTTCCCAGAAGCCCCTTTTCACCCTCTTCTTATACCTCAGTTCTATGATATACTGGTATAAACCAATAAATCTTTTTGAGGAAAAAGAAAGAGGCTGGGGCCCCGCAATTCCGGCAGGGAAGTTGGCTACATTCCCGCTTCTGTCTGAAAGATGTTGTCTGCATGGGAGAAACATTGCATCTCTTATTCCAGAGCCGCGAGAATGGCTCGTTTGAGGTTCGCGTGAAGGAGAGCTGGTCAGGGCGGACAGTAAGTGGCAGTTTTGTTCCTCCTTATACTCCAAAACAATTGAATCTGCTTTTAAAAAAGCTGAATAACCTGGAACTGGATGATCACGAACTGCGCGAGATTGGACAGCAGCTCTTTCTGGCGTTGTGTGGCGGAAGAGTTACCACAATGGAAAGAGGCGATGCTTCCGAGCAATCAGTGCAGGCGCTATTGCGCAGCGTCGTGCAGCGTACACTCAGGCGGCGCGGCACCGTTGCGCTGATATTGAGTTTTGGGCCGGGCTGTGATGAATTCGCCCGTTATCCCTGGGAAATATTGCATAATGGCGATCATTTTCTGCTCGTATCGGGTATTTTCACGCTGAGCCGTGCGCTGCTGCAACCTGATGCCCCAGGAGGATGTGAATTACCCATACATTTGCCGATGCGCGTACTCTATATCGGTGCCTCACCCGCTGACTGTCCACCTCTGGAGACGGAGCGCAGTTATGAGGCTTTGGAGCAGGCCCTGGCTCCTTTAGTCGAGAACGGACAGGTATTTCTGGACCGCCTGGAGCCGCCGACGTTTGATCAACTCGTGCGCTACCTCAATTCTTATGGTGGAGCCGGTGTGCTGGATGATAGCAATACCCTGATCCCATGCTATGTCGTTCATTTCGATGGTCACGGTACCTATGGCCGCCTCTGTCCTGTTGATGGCTGTGAGACGATGAATAATGCGAGCGCGCGTAAGTGTAGCGAGTGTGGAGCATCGCTGAGTCGCGTCAGGCCGCAAACCTATCTCTGTTTCTGTGACGACGAGGGGCTGAACCGCTTTATCGACACGCAATCATTGCGCGATCTCTTTCTCAGTAGCGATGTACGACTGGCTGTTTTCTCCGCCTGTGAAACCGCTTTGCTGGCCGGCGAAGACTCACAACGACGCCGGAGTCGTACGGCAGTTGACGCAACGCTGGCAACTGCTCTGGTGACGGCGCAGGTACCGGCAGTAGTGGCGATGCCTTTCTCGCTTCAGGATGATCTCAGCCCGATCTTTATGCACCATTTCTATGAATCACTGGCCGAGGGCCGCACGCTGGAAGAAGCTCTCTCACGCGCTCGCCAGGCGTTGCTGCCAACGCAACAAAGAAGCTGGTTTATCCCCGTACTCTATCGCCATGTGACCGAGGGGCAAGAGAATCCTGTCCCTCTGCTGGCGAAGGACAATGAGCCGGAAGAAGGCGGGCATCCCCTGGCTCATTTAGGCGCAACCGCGAATTTCATTGGACGCGAGCATGAATTACGCGATCTGGACGAACTATTCTCTGCTGCAACAACCGGCAGGCAGTCTCAGGAAAGCGCCGGGCGTTTGAAATTGCGCTCAGGTACGCATCTTTTTGCATTGACGGGGCCTCCCGGTATTGGCAAGAGCGCCCTGGCCTTTGAGGCGGTACGGCGCAGTAAAGGACGGTTTCCCGGCGGGATTATCGGCGTTTCCCTCCAGCACGGCAAGTCCTTCGGCGATGCCCTGCTGGAGATCATGCATCATGTGCATCTCTCTACGAAGATGAATGCAGTCGCCGATGCGGGCCATCGCTCACGCCTGGTACTGGCGGCACTGCGTTCTCTCGCCAGCCGTGAACTGCCCTGTCTTCTGCTCCTGGATAGCTTTGAGGAGGTGACTGATCGGGATGAACTGGAAAGCTGGTTACACTTTCTCTGCTCACTACCGGCAGAGGTGGTTGTCCTGGTGACGTCGCGCTCAAATCCTGAAACGATGATGGTGCTGGAAGGGCTGAACTGCCGCTGGTACGAGTATCGCGTCGGTAAGATGCAAAATGAAGATTTGATGCATCTCTTTACCGAACTCGCTTCTGCAAGCGGGCTGGATCAGCAGATCCATCTGGATGAACCGGAGCAACAGGCAATCTTACGAGAAATCTGCGCGCTGCTCGATGGCTATCCGCTGGGAGCAGAGTTGATTTTTGGCACTGCTCGTTCCATTGATGGCAGACTCTACAGGCCAGAAGCTACAACGCGATCATTAGAAGAGGTACGCGATGAACTGCGCAATACGCCACTTGCGGGTATTCTGGCAGTTCTGGAAGTGTCCTACCGCCGTCTAACTCCACAGGCACGCCTTTTACTGGCCTATCTCGCTGCTTTCAAGTTACCATTTAGCCGAGAGCAGATCGTCCTGTTATTGGATTCTGAAAAGCGGAGCGAACAGCGACCAGCCTGCCAGGAATGCGCGCAGGAGACACTGCAACTGCTGATTGAAAACTGGAGGGCTGCGCGCGATGAGCTGGTGCAGGCTTCATTTATGCAATTTGATGGGCGCGTTTATACCATTCATCCCCAGGTGCGACACTTTGCGCTTTCGCATCTTCCGCGTGAAGCACGCTGTCGCGTTCATCGCGTTGCTGCCGCTTACTACTATGGCCTGCCTCAGCCGGGTCCTGAGGAGTGGTTTGCTGCTTTCGAGCATCTGGAGAGTGCAGGGGAAATGCACGATCTTCAGGAAGCGGTGCGTGTGGCCGTACGGGCTTCCTGGGCGCTCAATGGGCGTGGCTATGGGGCAGAGTTGCAGGCTGTGCTGCGCCGCGCTGCCGGACACGCTTCACGGCTGAACGATAAGACTGGCGAGGGACAGATCCAGTGCTGTCTGGGAGCGTTGCTGCGCCAGACGGGTCAGATTGCTGAAGCCGAAGCCTGTCTTAGAAGTAGCCTGGCATTTCACCGGCAGAACAACGAGCAACGATATGCTGGCTGGGCGCTCTATGAACTGGCAATGCTCCTGCGTGAAGAGGGCAACTTTGCTGAAGCTGGCGCTTATGCGCAGGAGGCGCTCGAACTGTTCCGTGAAGCGAGCGACGCGAACGGAGAGACGTGGATGCAGCTGGTGCTGGGCGAGGTGAAACGTGGCTATGGCGCCTGTTATGAGGCGCTGGGACATTTTGAACTGGCTCTGACCAGTTTCCGTGCTCTACATGATAGAGAAGGCTGGGCAACTGCACTACGGGATCGCGGCACAATCTTTCAGATGCTCGGTCAGTCCACCAGAGCGTTGAGTGATTATGACGAGGCGCTCTACCTGTTCAACGAACTAGGAATACGTGCGGGCCAGGCCTGGATTCTGGCAGATAAAGGGGGGATGTACGCCAGTCTGGGTAGGCTGGAGGAGGCGGAGAAGCTGTGTAACGAGGCTATCGCCATTTTCCGCGAGCAAGGTATTCGTCGCGGCGAGGCATATACCCTCTGGATAATGGGCAACATCATGTATGAGCAGCAGAATCTGGAAGCTGCACGCGAACATTATGAGGGCGCTTCCTCACTCTTTAGCACTGTCGGAGATCGTGTGGAGGGCGCACGTGTCTTGAACAGCCTCGGCGCTCTTGCACTACAAGAAGGAGAGTACCTGGAGGCAAAAGAACAGCATGAGCAGGCGCAGGTGATTGCGCGCGAGCAGGGGGCCAGACCAGTCATGGCCTGTGCGCTACGCGGACTGGGCGACGTGGCACGTGTTCTACATCGCTTCTCCGAGGCCGAGCGCTTCTATGCAGAGGCGCTTGCCCTTGCTATGGAACTGGATATGCCTGCCGAGCGCTGTGCTGTACTGCGACGCCTGGGATCGCTCTACCTGCTCCAGCAGAAGCATCTGGAGGCCCTCAACTACTGGACGCAGGCGCTTGCGCTCGATCAGCGCGTGCAGCACCCGGCGCGCCAGCGGTTGCAGGAGCATGTCAGTACACTGGTGGCGCAGCAAAATCTGGAGCAGGAATATGCCCGGCTCTGCGAGCAGCACGGTGTAGCACGAGCTGTGTGATATATCAGTTTTTCCTGTCTCTTCCCCGCAACAGGAGCTTGCGTCCCTCGATCCAGAACGTGCCGAGCACCGCTACAGCCACAACTAGCAGCCACTGACCGCCGGTGGGCGTGGCCGTTTTCAGTAGACCCTGCACTCCAGGAACAAGTGTGGCGAATAGGATAAAGATGACTGTGGCCGCCGCCCAGAGGTTCATGAGTCGGTTGGAGAAAAAGCCCAGGCGCACAAGCGGTTCCCGCTCAGAGCGCATGTTGATCGCCAGGGAGACGTGACCGAGTAGCCAGGTGACGAAGGCGATAGTTTGCGCGTTACTGATACTCTTCGTCATATACCACGTTATAAGGTAGGCCACCGAAACAGCGACAAAGAGGCCCCCCGCTCCGCTGAAGATGCCTCCGACCATCGCACGATCCATGAAAGGAGCGCGCGGATCACGTGGCGGCTGGCGCATGAGATCAGACTCCGGTGGCTCATTGACAAAGGTGGCCGAAGCTGCCAGGTCCATGAAGAGTTCCATCAGGATGATCTGGACAGGCGCAAACGGCACCGGGACATGCAGGAGCACTGGCAGCAGCGTCGAAGAGATCAGCGCAACTTTGCAGGCCAGGTAGTAACGCACTCCTTTTCGGAGGTTGGCAAAGAGCACGCGCCCTTCCTGTATGGCATGTACGATAGTAGTGAAATTATCATCGGCCAGCACCATGTCAGCCGCTTCTCGCGCCACATCAGTACCCGTCTCCCCCATAGCGACACCGATATCGGCGCTCACCAGGGCCGGGGCGTCGTTGATGCCATCGCCAGTCACAGCAACGCGCTCTCCCCTTTCGTGCAGAGCGCGTACGATACGCAATTTGTGTTCAGGAGTCGTGCGAGCGTAAATGGATGTTTCGGCAACCGCCTCTTTCAGCGCATCGTCGGAGAGCGCATCCAGTTCAGGTCCGCTGAGCAGGCGTGTGGAGCCATCCAGGCCGACCTGCTGGGCGATGGACCTGGCAGTCAATGGATGATCGCCGGTAATCATCAGCGGACGCACACCGGCGCGCCGGCAAGCAGCTATAGCCTCCTTCACTTCGGCTCGCGGCGGATCGGCCAGGCCGATAAAACCGGCAAAGGTCAGATCGGACTCTGCCTCGTCCTGCGTCAGGTGCGTTCCCTGGGTCTGTATGATCTTTTCAGCCAGCGCAATCACACGCAATCCTTCGCCGGCCATCTCTGCTGCTTTCTTCGCCTGATTTTCACGCTCTGCCTGCGTCAGCGGCAGTGCCTGTCCATCTGCCAGATACCGGGAGCATTGCGCTAAAACCGTTTCTGGCGATCCCTTTACTACCACGTGCAGCAGCGTATCCTGTCCATACACCGTTGACATTCTCTTGCGCCTGTTGTCGAAAGTAAATTCGTCGCGCAGGAGATGAGCATGGCGCAGATCCGCTATGTTTACTCCTGCGTCACGGGCTGCCTGAAGTAGTGCCACTTCGAGAGGATCACCGCTCAACTGCTCTCCCCGCTCGGCGGCGCTGTTACAGAGCGCTCCCATCTCAAGCAGCGTGGACTTCAATGCTTCTGGATAGAAGCAACTGACCTGCATGCGATTTTCGGTGAGGGTACCTGTCTTGTCGGTGGCGATGGTTGTGATAGCACCCAGCGTTTCTACCGCCTGCAACCGTTTGACGATGGCATGCTGCTGCGCAAGACGATAGCCGCCAAGCGCCAGAACCATTGTAATGATAATGGGTAGTTCTTCCGGGATAACGGCAAATGCCAGTGAAAGGCCGGTCAGAAGCATTTGCGGGAGGGGCTGTCCGGCTAGCAGCCAGCCAAGCAGTGGTACGAGCACACTGAAGCCCAGAGCCAGCCAGACCAGCCAGAACGTCAGATCTCGCATGGTAGCCTGCAACGGCGTGCGCGCAGTTCTGGCAGCGCGCGCCATGCCCGCGATACGGCCCAGTTCCGTTTGCATGCCAGTTGCTACTACCAGGGCGCTGCCTCGACCACGTGTCACCGTCGTACCAGCATATATCTGATTGCGGCGTTCTGCAAGCGGCGTATCAGCAGCCAGAACAGGTCCGGCGTCTTTTTCTACCGGTACCGACTCGCCTGTGAGAGCTGCCTCATCTGTCGCCAGGCTGTATGCTTCAAACAGGCGAGCGTCGGCGGGGACACGTCGTCCGGCTTCTAGCAGCAGTATATCGCCGGGGACGATGGCTTCGACCGGGACTTCCTGGTATTGTCCCTCACGGCGCACGGAAGCGGTTGGTTCGGCCAGCTTGCTCAGGCCGGCGATAGCCTGTTTGGCCCGGTACTCGTTATACACCTCTACACCCACCAGCACCAGGATAACAGCAAAGATCGTCAAGGCGTCCTGCAATTTCCCCCACAGTGAGTAGAGTACGCCGGTCACAAGCAGGAGCAGGATCATCGGCTCGCGTACTTCTTCGAGAAAGACTGACCAGAAAGACTCACGTTTCTCCTCGCGTAGTGCGTTAGGCCCGTAGCGCGCGAGTCGTTTGCGCGCTTCTTGCTCAGTCAGGCCGGAAGCGGGATCAACCGCAAAGCGCGCGCGAAGATCCGCGATTGACCATGCCTGCCACGGTTGCTCAGGACTCGCTGCCTGTTTGTGAACTGCCCGCATTTCGGACACAATGCTCTTCCTTTCTGTATGCGTTTCTTTACTCTCTGCAACCGCAGGTCAAGGCAGGCCGATCCGCCAGGGCGTCTTTTCAAGTAGTAGATTGAGATAGAGACCGTGTGTAGCCGCCACTTCGTAAGCCAGTGTCCCCGGTAACGCCGGAGGAAGCCGCCGTTGCTGTTGCAGCGTCTCCTGCAAAAGATCGTTCCCATGCAGGCGAGCAAGCTCTGCAAGCGAAGCGCGCAGCACTGCCTCGGCGGCGTGCCTGGCTCGCTCATTCATAAAGCGCGCCCAGGCTTCACCCAGCCAGAGACCGGCTCGTGTACGTTCACGTTTTGCTTCCAGTATTTGCTCGTCTCCCGGATTCGTGCTACTCAGACTCCAGGAGCGCCAGATGCGCCATGCGCGCTTGAAATAAACCAGACTGCTCCCCGGACGCTCGCGCATTAACTGGTAGACTCCCGAAGCCATTTCAAACCAGCCCCATGCCCGGCCCTCTGGAAAAGTCCGCGTCAGGGAGGGCCGGTCTGCCTGTTCTACTGTATGCTTGTAGCCGGCGAAGCCGGGGGAACTGGCCAGCAGTACGTCACCGCTTAATCGTTTCAATTCGCTTTGTGTGCGCAGCAAAAGTTCTTGAGCCTGCTCCTTTTCAGCACACAGGCTCAGAGCAAATGCCTCCTGTGAGCGTTTCTGCGCAGCCTCATAAGAATAATGCACTGTACTCTGCATATTCGCTCCTTTGCACAACTACATCTTCTCTTCTCCTGATTTATTGTATGCCGGGTGCGGCAAAAGATCCAGTCGTGAGAGAGAAGCGCAATAACGCATCAGTCAATAGCGCCGGTGCGCCGCCATTTTTGCCATTTGAGTTCTTTTTTCAGCAGCAGTCCCCACAGCGATCTGACCAGAGCGTTGAACTCGACAATGGTGGTGAGGTAGAAAAGCACCCAGCCAATAGGAGCCAGCAGAAGATAGGCAGGATGCTTTTTGTATTTGCCCTGGTCATCAAAAAGTTGAATGAAGAAGATGAGCGAAACAACCAGAATCCCGCTGATAAAAGCGGAGAAATCGTGCGAGAATAACGCGAACAGGTACAGTACCATGATAAACAGCAACTCGAAACCGAGCTGAACATCACCAAAGAGCGCCATAGGCAGGATAAACCAGGTCAGCAGCTTGTTATGTCGGCGTTTGCAACTGAAAAACAGGTCACGATGCTGCAAAAATGTCTCAAATCTTCCCCGTTTCCAGCGCAGGCGCTGTTTCATCAGCCCTTTCAGACTGGATGCCCCTTCTGTGATGATAACAGCGTCGGGACAGTAGACAATCTTCATACCGGCCTTCTGGATACGTACCGATAATTCGATATCTTCTGTGATATTGGTGGTGCTGTAGAGGCCGACTCGATTGAAAACTTCACGACGAAATGCGCCGGCTGCCCCCCCGATAATATAGATGGTATTCATGAGGGCATCGGCCTTCTTAAAGTAGAATGAGAAGAGGTACTCCAGGTGCTGGATGGTGCCGACCAGTGTTCCGGTATTGCCGATCTTGACGTTGCCCACAGCCGCCATCACCTGCGGATCAGCAAAGTAGCGAACGTAGTTACGCACACAATCCTGGTCAACGATACAGTCGGCGTCCACCGAAAGAATAATTTCCCCATGACTCAGGCGAATGCCAGTATTAAGAGCTGAGCCTTTGCCACCGTTCTGTTGATAGTGGTAGATCAGCGTCGGTCTGTTCTCGATCCCCTGTGTGGCTCGTTCATAAGCCTGCAAGAAGTTGCGCATGATTTCATCGGATCGGTCGGTAGAGCCGTCGTTCACAACGACGATCTCCAGAGGAGAATAATTGTTGTTTAATATTGTTTTGATCGTTCCGAGCAGTCCTACTTCCTCGTTCCAGGCTGGAATGATCACTGAGACCAGGGGACGATAGGTAGCCAGTCGGGGTGCCAGTTGTCTGAAACGCCTACGCATGATCGGCTCATACCAGGGACTCAACAGCATGTAAAGTGTATACTTGAATAGCAGCGTACTGGCGAAGAAAATGATCACCGTGCGAATAAGCGTGATTGCAGTCGATTCTACTGGCATCTGGCTGAGCATAACTGTTGAGGAGAGAATCGTCACTGTATAAGCATAGAGCAAAATGTAGGTGATTACTTTGACAAAGGTTTTCTTCTTCATATTATTGGGAGATACTCCTATCTTGCTTGTCTCTGATCAATTTGAGACGGAGTGCCTGTAAATAGGCGGTAGTATTGGTGCTCAGGACGCGCAGCGTGCTATCGCGGGAACTATCAGCCGTTTTTCTTGCGTTTCCTGCTGCATTACTGATGCGCACCGCCTGTGTACTGAGCGTGTGTTTAATGATGGTAAAGCTGCGCAATGCGTAATATTTGATCACTTCGTGACCCAGGATGTTGGAGAGGATAATCACTGAAATGACCAGAATGACGATCTGGTAGGTAAGCTGTCCGGTGAGTAGCAGTTCTAAAAGAATAGTAGGGAGTATTACCAGGGCCATCAGCAGAAAAAGCTTCCAGGCGATAAAGATTCTGGAAAAGAGAGTAGGACGGGATGGAGAAACTGATGGCGATATTTCAGGCTGTGCTGGTAGTGCTGGCGACGATGGCGATGGACGATGGAGCACTGGCATGGGTACAGTATCATAGTCAGCAATACGGCGCTCAGGAGTCGAAGTGTAAGCGTCCGCTTTCTCTAAAGATGGTTGTGAAAAAGATGACTGTGAACCTGCCGACTTAACCTCTTGCCTGGTGTGAGCTGGGAGTAACAGGCGAGGGCGGATAAGCGGAGCCGAACCTGTTCTCTCCTCTGCTGAGAGGTGGCTTTGCTGCTGGCGTGTCTCCTGACCCATCCTGTTGCGAAACTGTGTGCTGGCCGTCTGTGAAGGATTCCTTGCTGGTAAAGAAGCGAACAGCCTCTTGAACTGATGAGCATGTGCCGGTTCACTATTTTTCTTCATAAATTCTAACCTCCTGCTTTTCCCACCACATTTTTATGAGTTATCAAAGAATAGGCATAAGACTGAGCAGTGCTTTCAATAGATATATCTCTATGTGTCTATATTTTGTGGAAACAGCGTTTTCTTTCCATGACATGAAAAAGGGATATGGGTAGTAGCTGCTGTTCTGCGCTGGCGGAGTAATACCATGTTGCTTTCAGAGAAGCAACATGGGATGAAATCTTGATACCCGTTCAGAAACGTCCCGCCACCGGCGGGACTGGCAAGATGCTTGCGCATCTGAACGCAAGGGAGTATAAGTTGTCGCCTTAACGGCTGGCCAGTTTAACATTTTCAGTAAAGTGAGGCAGGGAAATCCTGTGGAAAAGGTGAGAAAAATAAAAAAGCATCCTGAGAGGCATCGCCTCTCAGGATGCTACTGAAGTTTCTTTTTTGGGAAAAGAAGCGTCAGGCCGGCGCCTTGCTGGGCCTTCCTTTCCCGTTTAGTGGCGTGATGAGGTGGGATGCAGCAGGCGACTGAGCCATTTCTGACGTTGAGGTGCGGGGTGAGACCCTGGAGTTGTTGATGGACGGATGCTCGAAGATTCTGCCGTTGAGCCATGACCATTCGTCGTGATCGTTGTTGGCTCGCCGCGCAGGAGAGCGGTGGGAATACGTTCTTCTGCCTCCTCTTCTTCCTCATCATCACGCCAGTCCTCAACCTGTCCATCACCGATCTCTTCGTGTCGGACTGGCTCATGAGGATTGGGCAGGTCAGCCGGCGCCAGAGCATTGGAGAGCACGGCCTCCTGCTGGAAAATTTCGTCGCGCTTCATAGGCTGCGTCTCCTGTTTTTCCAACGCCAGGCGGGCATCGACCTCATTCAGAAGGCGAACGATCTCAGGGCGTAGCACGCGGTTTCGTTCGGGGATGCGCGTCCACTGCGCGAGGGCGGCAGGATAGTATCCGGCGCGATAGCAGTACAGGCCGAGCATAGCGCGAGCATCGAAGATGGTCATGCGCTGCCAGAGCGCCACTTCCTCAATCGGCGTTTCTATGACGTCCTCGCTGGCTTCAATGACTTCCACCAGGTGATAGAGCCGTATGCCCATGATGCGGTAAGGGTAGCCATAGTACAGAGCTAGACGCCGCCTGCGTGTTCGCTCCGCCGGGTGCTTGCCAACAAAATAACATTTGGACCAGGAGCCACTCGACCAGACCACACCCGCGAGCATAAGTACAAGAATGCGACCCACATAGCGTTCCCACGTCAGCGGCGCAATACTGATCAGCGCGCCAAGGATAGCGAAGCAGGCACCAAGCGCCCAGGCTCCATAAACCAGGCGGCGGCGATCCCATCCCAGCAGGTCAAAATGATGGTGCAGCGGAGTTGCCAGGAAGGGTAAAGGAAATTCGGTATGCGGCACGAACTCCTTGCTGCTGGCGAAGCGCAACTCCTGAAGAGATCGGCGGAAAAAGCGCGTCATGAGGCGTCCCTGGATCAGCGCCGAGAGACCTTCCAGAACGAAAGCACCGCCGATCATGAGCAACAAAGTTTCATTGTTGGAGAAAATGGCGATCATCGCCATCAGGCCACCCAATCCCAGGGCGCCACTGTCGCCCATGATGATCTTTGCGCGCCTTTTTGCCATACCCCGCCGCGCCGCCCATGCGGAAGGCCAGTTCCAGGGCAAATAACCGAGACTGCCCGCTGCTCCCAGCAGCGCCAGTATTTCCAGGACAATACCCTGCGGCTGATTCAGCAGGCCCACAACTGCAATACCAAGCGCCAGCGAGGCGCTGAAAACCAGGCCGCCGGCCAGTCCATCCAGGCCATCGCTGAAATCGACTGAAAGCGAGGTGAGACTGCCAACAACACCTGTCATAAGTACAAAAAAGATAAGCCAGGCAAAATAAGCAACAGGTGATTTAGCAAGAGAAACAATAAAGATCGTGCTGCCATCCTGTCTGACGGCGAGCAGATTGTGAACATTGAACAACTCATTGAAAATGGGGAGATCTTTCCAGGGGGTGTATGGCTGCTGCCCGTTATGAGGTAACAGGAAAAAGTAGAGCAGAGCTGCTACAACAGAGACGAAGAAGACTCCGCCGAATTTCGCCGGCTCCGAGAGTCCCTCGTTACGGTACACTTTTTTCCAGTCATCAATAAATCCTACCAGCGCGTAGCTAAACATAGCGCCCAGCCCGATTAGCAGCCAGGTCCATTGCTCTGGCTGAAAATCAAGAAAATAGCCAGCCCCGATACCGGTACCTACGATTGCCAGCGTGAAGGCCGGGCCACCGACGAGCGGCAGTTCATATGTGCGCACTTCACGGCCCCCGGCAGGCAGATCGGGACGATGCGTGCCGGGCTTGTGTTCACCACTGCGAAAGCGGGGGAACAACACTTTCGCCAGGCCACAGAGTATCAGACTTGCCAGGGCGCAGGTGATAAAAATGAAGAATAGCTGTAAAATGATTGTTGGTGTGGTATATCCTGTAAAAATTTTCTCATAGAATGTTGCAATAATCATAAAAACTCCTGAAAACCTGAAATACAACAATTATCTCGAAACCTGGAAGCCTGTAAAACAATCGCAACTCAGAAGTGCGATCACTAAATAGACGCTGTTATGACGGCGATTTTGCACGGGAGCGCGATTTTATGGGCGTTGCCGCAGAATTTCGCGTGCTACCCGTCGATCATCCCAGGGTATCTTTTCTCTCCCTATAATGATACTTTGTTCATGGCCCTTGCCGGCCAGCAGAACCGTGTCACCGGCGCCGGCGTAGCTGAAGGCTGTCTCGATGGCAGCCCGGCGGTCTGCAAGGCAGACAAAATGGCGTCCTGGCTGCTTGCCGTTGTCGATTGCCCCGGCTGCAATCTCACGCAAAATCTGTTCCCGGTCCTCCTCACGTGGATCTTCATCTGTAATAACGAAAAAATCGGTCATTTCGGCAGCGATCCGTCCCATAATAGGACGTTTCTGGACATCTCGTTCACCGGCTGAGCCAAAAACGGCTATGAGTTTTCTCTGCGTCAGCGGACGCAGGATAGCGAGCACCTTTTGCAGGCTATCGGGTGTATGGGCGTAATCGACAATGACGGTGAATGGCTGACCCTCGTCGATGCGTTCCATGCGGCCTGCGACCCCTTTTGCTGTTGCCAGGGCGTGAGTAATATCTTCAAGTGCTATTCCCTGGCTGTAAACGGTGGCGATAGCCGCCAGGCAGTTGCTGACATTGAAGCGTCCTACAAGTGGTGTCTCGATGATTCCTTCGGCGCCTGGCAGAATGACGCGAAAGCGTGTGCTGTGTGGCCGCAGTTCCAGGTCGATGGCTCGCACTGCTGCCGGGCTATCGATGCCGTAGTCGAGGATGGGGACGCGGCAATAAGGTTTGAGTACATCGTAGCTCGCGTCATCGCGGTTGAGAATCGCCACAGGACGGCAGCCGAGACCTTTATCGCGCGCCGGATCGAGCATTTCAAAGAGTCGTGCTTTGGCTCGTCGGTAAGCAGCCAGCGTTTTGTGGAAATCGAGGTGCTCATGCGTGATGTTTGTGACGACACCGATATCGAATTCGCAGCCGGCGACCTTGCGCAGTTCCAGACCATGTGACGTAGCCTCGATCACTGCGTGCGTCGCTCCACTCTCAAGAGTTTCTTTGAGAAATTGTTGAATGTCTTGAACCTCCTGCGTGCTCTGGCGTGTCGTGTTCTCCCACTCGTATCCTCTTAATTTAAAATTTGCAGTGGTCATCAGTCCGGCGGGATGTCCTGCCGCTTCCAGCAAATCGCAGGTCAGATTGCTGGTAGTGGTTTTGCCATCAGTGCCGGTGACGCCGATGGTGCAGAGATGACGGGCAGGATAGCCATAGAAAGCGCAGGAAATATCTGCGTGCGCCTGGCGCACATCGGCTACTGTGATATATGGCAGCGGCGACTCCTGCCCTTCGGTAAGGGGTTCACCCAGGGCAGCGACTGCACCCCGGCGGGCGGCATCGCCGATAAAGCGGCGTCCGTCGGTGTGTGTTCCTGCTACTGCGATGAAGAGTCCTCCCGCTTCGACTTTGCGCGAGTCATAAGCCAGCGAGCGTATGACCGTCTCTGGCGGTAAGCGGTTGCGCTCTGGTAGAGCAAGCGGCGGCTGTTGCAGCGCCGCCAGTAAATCTTGTATTTGCATATGCATATGGTAATGGTATGAAATTGTATGAACAAGAGCTACCTGGGTATTACGGGGCAGCTCTGATGTGTTGCATTTCTTTTCAACTTTTCCAGGTACAATTTCTCAGGGTGCGAGCGCCCCGGCAGAGACATGAGGTCGATCTGTTTGAGACTCTCGAAATTTGAGAATCTGCCAATCAGTAAAAAATCGTGCGTGTGCGATGGTAAGGACGCATCTCTGTCGTGTGCTGGCTTGCCAGCCAGAGTCGCTGATCAAGCTCAGCAGTAGTCATCTGCTGTCCTCGCCGCTGCATTGCCTGGCGGAGCAGCTCGCAGGCCCAGATCGTTGCTGCCCGAATCTCAATCTCTTCCTCGCTCCCCGCCGCGATGGGTTCCTGGTTATCAATACGCCCGGCCAGGGCCGGGGTGTATTCCAGAATCTTATAATGGCGTAGTATCTGTGGTAATTTGTAATCGGCGAAAGCTGTCAGTTTATCCAGGTCGGTAAATGTTCCCCATTGCTTGCCAGCAAAAGCGCTATGCAAGTCAGCGACACAGATCTGCGCGCGCTTGAAGAAGCAGACGGGGCGACGGCGGTAGGTTGCGACGTCATGAAAGGATGAGAATTCGTTTGCCAGCAGCAGCGCGAGCCTGACGGCGCTCCCGCCTGCCTGCTCGATGACGTGGGTGAATTGGCCGTCGTAGCGTTCAAGCAAAACACGGCCTACTTCACGCGCGTTGCGTACGCGCTCCTCGAAGAGGGGAATGGTCTGCTGGCCGCGAAAGATGGAGGCCATAACGTCGGGACTGATCGTGCTGAGGTACTCTGCGTCCCACAGCGGGATGCCTTCTTCGACAGCGCGCTTCAGTGCTGCTGCCTCGGCCCAGTAGCCGTTCAACCTCTCCCCCCGATACTCAATCGACCAGCGTGGCTGATCCTTATCACTCCAGAAGCAGAAATTCAAGGCGTCAAGAACAAGCAGCCAGTTCACTGTGCGCTGGCTGCCGTCGTGAAAATGATAGCGTGTATCCCATTGTGGAGTGGTGAGTTGAAACCGCTGTTTATCCGCGAGCCACTGCTCGCAAAAGGGTTCCAACTGGTCCGCATTGATCCAGACGTGCTCGCCCTGCTCTACAACTTGCAGTGTACTGGTAAGCACTCCCAGCGGGTCATGCGTGGGCAAGGTATAGAGAGCCTGTTCATCAACGTCGTACTGCCATGCAGATTCTGTCATAGACGCACAAATCTTCTTCCCTTCCTGATGATACCAGAGCTGCCTGAATAATGCTGATTGGAGAGACCCCTCATTCTTTCCTTGCCCCTGCCAGGAGAGCCTCGCCCTCCTGGATCTCCCTTCTGCTCAGCAGGATCTGATAGGCTTTGATTCTACTAGCTGGACCTTCATTCGTCAATCCTGCGCCTGATCAGTGCCTGGCGCTGGCAATCCTGGATTTCCGGCGTCCTGGCTACAAAAAAGAAAAGCTGCCGTATGCTCGTCAAATGAGGGAAGTAGTGCAGGGAAAGCGAAAGAAAAGGCGCTGGTCTGGAAAGGTAGCGTGCAGAGGTTAAGAGGCTTCAGACCTGATATAGCCTCTTTCTTTGGCATAGCGCCAGAGCGATTTCTGCAACTGGCGACGTGCGCGCGATATACGGCTCATCACTGTCCCGATTGGGATTTGCAATGCTTCGGCAATTTCTTTGTAAGAAAGTCCTTCGATATCAGCCAGGATAACCGGCATGCGAAAGTTGGGCGGAAGATCGTTCAGAGCTTTGTAGACATCCTCGTCAAGGTACTGTCCCAGTACCTCTTCCTCAGCTCCCTGTGTTAATTCCTGGCCGCTCAGGTCGCGGATCTGGTTGTAGAGATAGAATTCTTCTCCTTCAGGCAGGGCAATCGGTGCGGGATGAGCCGCCTGTTTGCGGTAACGGTTGATCGCCGAGGTGTTCAGGATGCGGAAAAGCCAGGCTCGCAGGTTTGTGCCGGGCTGATAGGTATGAGAGAAACGAAACGCTTTCAGCATCGTTTCCTGTACCAGATCCTCTGCTTCCTGTGGGTTGTTCGTCATACGTAGTGCTGTACGATAGAGACTATCCAGTTGCGCGATCACCCCCTCGGCAAAATTTTCGCTGACCGTCTCTGTGGTATTTGCCTGGTGAGCTGTATTCTCAACAGTGGCAGGAAATTCTGCCTGCTGATTTTCGTTCTGTAAGTGTTCGGTACGTTCGACCTGTGTGGCCTGCTCATTCTCTCCCTGCCCTGCCTGCGTCTCCCCTGCCGCCGGCCCGGCTGCATGATGTTCAAATGATGACTGCTGTTCCGACATTCAACACTCCTCTAACAAAACACCTGCTCTACGATTCTGTTACTTCCCAGAGGGAAGTCAGTGCTCACTGTCAGTATATATTATTATCGTGTGGGAATGAAAGCCCCGCCGATTCTGTTAGAATGGACAGACAGAGTGGCGCGAGCACGTAGGAGAGTTTCTTGATGGAAGAGCATATAAGTTGTGTCGAAGTAACGGCACGCCTTCACCTGTATATTGATCGGGAATTGAATCCTGAAGAAGTTGAGATAGTGCAGAGGCATCTCGGATTCTGCCCACATTGCGGATGCCGTTTTCATTTTGATCTACAGCTTAAAAGGTTATTACACGATAAGTGCACTATCCAGCATGCTCCTGCTCACCTGCGCGAGGCTGTTATGCGTATTGCTCGTATGCCTTTAGGTGAGCCGGTGGCGATTGACCCTGAACTGGCGAAGGAGATCAAGGCCGATCTGATGGGTCAGCGCGCCGATTTTGAAGAGGAAATAGGGGACGATGAGCCGTAGTCCCACTGCAAACGTACAGCAGGTACGTCGAGGAGAGCACGAGCATCAGTCGAACCGGTGCTGCCGGTCTGTGATGAATACCGCTGCTCCTCGCGGATGCTGAACTGTGCGATTTTCTCTCCTCTCTTAAAGCAGGGAGTTTACGTAGATAAACAGGTTGAAAAAAACCATTACCCCGACGATCATCAATAGGATACCGGTGCCGATTTCGATTTTCCTCAGGTGCGGCTTCAACCATTTGAGCAGGCGGTTAAGCCAGTTCAGTCCTAGACCGAGCAGCAAAAACGGCACTCCCAGGCCAAGCGAGTAAGCGAGTAGTAGCAAAACCCCCTGTTGCAGCGTGGCAGTGCCAGCGGCCAGGATCAGAATAGAGCCGAGGATCGGGCCAACGCATGGCGTCCAGGCCAGAGCGAAGACAATACCGATCAGCAGCGAAGCTGCATAGCCGGGACGCTGCGGACGAAAGTCAAAGCGTTTCTGTGCGAGCAGAAATGGTAGTTCGAGCACACCCACCAGGTGTAACCCGGTGAGGATCAGGATGATGCCGCCGATCTGCTGGACAAGCACAAGATGTGCTCTGAGGAAACTGCCAAGCGTGCTCGCGGTTGCTCCCAGTGCGACAAAAGCGATAGTAAATCCGGCGACGAAGATGGCGGCGTGGAAAAACACTTCCAGGCGTTGTGACAATATGCGCTGGTTTTCTGTTCTTTGAGCAATCCCTCGTCCAACGAGTTGCGCCAGGTAAATAGGCACAAGTGGCAGGACACAGGGTGAGAGAAACGAGGCCAGTCCTGCGGCGAAAGCTATGCCTATACTGATTTGTGATGAAGCCATAAACTGCCAGTTGCTCCTGAGATCTGCAATCTGTTTATAACTATAGCTCTTTAACCGTGACCGTGCAACTGGCGATGTGTGGGTGATCGAGAAAGAACTTTTTTCCATTTTTTCAGCAACTTTGCGGCTTCTGCTACCAGAGCCTGAGAAACGCAAGTGCCTTTGTTGTAAAGGTAGATCAACTCTTCGAGCGCATGCAGGACACAGAGGTCATGTGGGGTAGCGATCCGTTTAAGCGTGTGCAGTGCCGTCAGGGCGACGTGTTCGTTCTCGTCGTTCAGCGCATGAAGCAGGTCTGGTAGAGCAAGGCGTATCCCCAGTTGTCCACAGGCGTAAGCGACAGCGGCTCGTACACTGCTGTCGTTGTCATGATGCAGGAGGTGCAGCAAACTCTGGTAAAGAGGAGGGAATAGTGCCAGTTGCTCATCCAGCAGGGAGAAGAGGCCGACGACTCGCTGGCGTATGTGGCCATCGGGATGGTGTAACAGTCTGACGATGGTAGCATCGTAGAAAATTTGCCATCCAATGTCGCTGTAAGCTCGAAAGCGCCTGCGTGTGCGGGCCTGCCAGAGCAGGGAGGTGAGGGAATCTATCGCCATGATCTGCACGCTGGCGGAAGAGGAGTTGAGCAACCATAACAGCCAGTGTGTCGTATTTGTGCGCGTAGCAGGGCGTAGAACACCGTGAAGCAAGCGTAGGCTTTCGATGGCTTCGAGATGCGCGGGATGTTCCTGATGCAAGAGAATAGTACCGAGGGCGCTCGCGGCATACCCATCACCGCAGGCTGCCAGGGTATAGCCGGCCTGGCGACGAACCTCTCTATCGTGTGACTTGAGCAATGGCAGGATATGTACCGGCATTGCCTGCTGGTGAATAGCTCTGCGCATATGTTTCTGGCGCGCGATTGCTTCGAGCGTGGTCAGAGCGGCAATCCGGTCCTGGCCATCGCCTTCGTTGAGCATACGAATGAGAGAAGGGAGCAGCGCCGGCCAGGCGATTTTGCTCAGTGCGCGGGATGCCTGTATCACAATATCGGTATTGCTGTCGCTCAGCAGACGCAGCAGATGAGCGGCCAGGTAGTCGCGTTGAGATGAGGAGAGCGGAAAAGGAAGTTCTGTTTCCAGGATGAACAGAACTGCTTTCCGTACTTCCTCTGGCAGCAGGGGATTCGATTCTAGAAACTGGATGAGGGTATGCAATCCTGCCGGGTCGCGGCAATTGAGCAATGCATAGGAGGTAGTGAGTCGTACCGGTAGCGTTTCATCACTATGCTGGTGGGCGCGCAGTGCGTCGAGCGTTGCCGGGCGTAAGGGGACCCGGCGCGCTCGCATGGTCAGAGCCATTGCGGCGGCATAGCGAGTTGTAGACCAGGGGACTGCCAGTCCCTGACAGAGCAGTGCTTCATGGTCTTCGAGAGGCATGAGTCCCGCTGCTTCAGCAATACTGGTCCAGAGTACGGGTCCGTAAGGTGAGGTGATAGCGGGATGGTGAAACAATGCCTCAAGCCGCAGGTGGGCCTGCTGTGTGAGTTGCATGAGCAAGCGACCGCACTGCTCATATTGAGCCGGCCAGGAGGGCCAGGCGGGTACGGTGATCTCCGGGTGGGCATTGAGTATCGTGAGCAGGTATGGGAGTATTGCCGGACCCCGCCTGGCGAGCCTGCGTGCAGCTCGCATGCGAAGCCGGTAGTCGGTTTCTGGTCCAAGCAGCAATGCCAGAGAAGCGCTGACTTCTTCTTGCCGCGCAGTTGCCAATCCCTCTCTACTGAACATATTCTGCCTGGGAGCAGAATCGAGTGATCATTCATATAGTGTGATTCCGCCAATTAAATACATCTTCATTTCTGTTATCATCTCTCTACTAAACATCAAAACGGATAGTACAGACTTTGTTGTAAACAAAACTAAACGAGACAGATAGATAGAATTATAGGGCGAGAGCGAGAGAAAAGAAAATCCCAGACAAGCATTCTACGAAGGGCGCTTGAGCCGTGCTCGCAGTTGTTCCCAGAAGGACTGCGGATCTCCCGTCGGAGATTGTGAGGAGGTAGATGGGGGAGGGGATTACAGAGTGTGCTGTGACCCTGGAGCAAGGTAGGGCGGGCGTTGACCCTGTGGGCGCCTGGGGGGCTGGAGCGGCTGGAGCGTCCGGCGCTCTGCCGGTACTGAGGATGAAGATTTGCCGGGTGCTGGTACATGAAAGAGCAGTGGTGATGTGGGAGGCTGGAGGTTGAGAGCACGCAGTGCCCGGGCCATTAAACCTGCATACTCGTAACGCTGGTGGCGATCTTTTGCCAGCGCAGTGAGGATAATCTGTTCCAGCGCTGGCGGAATCTCTGGATTGTGGAAATGCGGTAGCCTGGGGGGATCGTTCGTGATAGTACGGGTGAGTTCTGGAATCGAACGTCCATAGAAAGGGCGTCGTCCTGTGACCATTTCGTAGAGGACGACACCAAGTGCATAAATATCGCTGCGGTTGTCCAGTATCTGTCCCCAAATTTGTTCAGGTGAGGCGTAGTAGATACTGCCGACGAGCGCCCTGGCTACTGTGATCTTCTGCTGGCCGCTGGCGCGCGCCAGGCCGAAGTCCATTACCTTGATCTTCCCCCAGCGATCAAGCATGAGATTTTCCGGCTTAATATCGCGGTGGATAACGTTGCGCTCGCGGTAGGCGGCATCGAGAGCATCGGCGATCTGTGCGGCATACTCAACAGCCAGGTGTAAAGTGATGGTGCCATCCAGTTGCAGGAGGCTTGCCAGTGTTGGTCCCTGTACATACTCCATGACGAAGTAGAGCACTGAATGATGTTGCCCTGCGTCGTAAATGTGGACAATATTAGGATGATTCAGGCCAGCAATAATCTGTGCTTCGCGGATGAAGCGTGCGACATACGATGGATCGCGCGCCAGCGATTGAGGTAGCACCTTGACCGCTACCTCTCGTCCGAGGGCAATCTGCCTGCCCCGGTATACCACCCCCATTGATCCGTGTCCGATCTCTTCCTCCAGATAATACCCTCCCAGGGTATTGCCCGCCAGCTCGTTCATCGCTTCACAGGACGCTCTATCTCACCGCTAGTGAGAGCAGGCGTCGTCCCCCTTCCAACGTAATCCTGTTTGTTGTTTTGCTGTAGAAAATTTCATACTGACAGAAAATGACATGAGATACACCGCTATCCCCTCTCGCAGTGTTCTCTCTGTGAGATTCAGTGCTCTCTTCAAGTTGTTCAGACCTGTTCAATCAAGGTAATCCTTGAGGACTTTACTGGCCTGTGGATGGCGTAGTTTGCGAATTGCTCGCTCCTCGATCTGGCGTACGCGCTCGCGTGTGACCTTCAATTTTTTACCGACTTCCTCCAGCGTGTGGTCGTGATCGTCAAGCAGACCGAAGCGCAGCTCGATCACCTCTCGTTCGCGCACGGTGAGCTGACCGAGCACTTTACGGATTTCTTCGCGTAGCAGTTGCTGATCCGTGACTTCCATCGGCCCACGTTCGTGCATGTCTTCGATAATGTCGCCGAGGGTATTTTCTTCCTCTTCTGAAAGTGGTGCATCGAGCGAAAAGACCTTCTCAGCCCAGATGAGCAATTCGCTGACCCGTTCTGCTGACATGCCCAGCCGCTGCCCGATGATTTCCGGCGTCGGTTCCCGTCCCAGTTCCTGGTATAACTGGCGAGTGGTGCGTTTGACGCGCATTACCTCTTCCATGATGTATACCGGGAGTCGGACGACGCGGGTTCCTTCAAGAATGGCCCGCGTAATAGCCTGTTTGATCCACCACGTTGCATAGGTGGAAAATCGAAAACCTTTCCGGTAATCGAATTTAGTCACTGCTCGTATGAGTCCGATATTCCCTTCGCCGATCAAATCTTCCAGGGAGAATCCCTGTCCGACGTACTTTTTGGCGATGCTAACGACCAGTCGCAGATTCGCTGTGATAAGGAGGTTGCGCGCCTCCCTATCGCCTTGTTCCGCTCGTTCCGCAAGGCGCGATTCGCTGGCTGCTGAGAGCAGAGGAATACGTGAAATCTCCCGCAGGTAGAGGCGCAAACTATCGCTTTGAGCCAGGCTGTTTAAATCGCTCTCCTGGAGGTTCTCGCGGTCGTTTTCTGCCGTCTTCTCGCGGTCGCGTTCTGCGTCAAACATCACTTTTCTTTCCAAAAGCTCGCTCTCTTTTCTTGCAACACGTGCGTAGATCAGTTCAGCCTCTGGTGTATTGTATCATACAGGTGGCTGATTGCAAGCAATTACTCTGTTGTCCAGATAGTTGCTTACCTTTTCTTTAAATTCCCTCCCATCGTATGAGGTAGTCGCTCTGCTCTCTCCCTTTCACGAGGCTTGCGGTTGCAGAGGCGAAATACCTACACACTTAAACAACCGGTTGGCAACAATTTCATCCAGTTCTGAGTGCTTTATCCAGATCCTCGATGATATCTTCTACGTTCTCTATGCCGACCGAGAGGCGCAGCAGTCCTGCTGAGATACCTGCCTGCGCGAGTTCTTCCTCACTCTGGCGTGTGTGAATCATAGAGGCGGGATGAGTGATCAACGACTCGACGCCACCCAGGCTGACTGCCAGCAGGCAGACGCGCGTGCGCCCGATGACATTATAAGCTGCCTGGTAGCCGCCTTTGACGTCGAAGGAAAGCATTCCTCCGAAGCCGCCTGGCATTTGCCTGCAAGCCAGCTCATGCTGGGGATGCGATGGCAAACCAGGGTAGTAGACATGCTCGACCGCCGGGTGTTGCTCCAGGAAGCGCGCCACTTGCAGAGCATTGCGGTTATGGACTTCCATGCGCAGGCTGTAGGTTTGCAGGCCGCGTCGCAGCAGCCAGGCCTCGAACGGGTGAAGCAGCGGACCATGGACACGCGCGTATTCCCAGCAGCGATCAACCAGGTTTCTGGGTCCCAGGATAACACCAGCAGTCACGTCGGCATGGCCGTTGAGATATTTGGTGGCGCTGTGAACAACCAGGTCGTATCCCAGGTCCAGGGGATGCTGGTTATAGGATGAGGCGAACGTATTATCGGTAATCGCCAGCGCGCCGGCCTGGTGAGCGATGTCTGCTGTAGCACGCAAGTCGGTCAGGTCCATTGTCGGGTTGGTTGGCGATTCAGTGTAAATGATGCGTGTATTGGGGCGTACAGCGCGCGCGAAAGCCTCGCTATCGCGCTGATCTACACGGGTGACTGTGATGCCATAGCGTGGCAGCGTCTGTGTCAGCAGGGTCATTGTGGCCGTATAGTGGGTATGCTGTGCGATAATGTGATCGCCACTCTGTACATGAGCGAGGATGGCCGTTGTGATCGCTGCCATGCCGGAACCAACAGCCAGCGCGGCCTCACTACCTTCCAGTTCGGCCAGTACCGTTTCAACCTGTTTTGTATTTGGCGACCCATAACGGGTATAATAGTAAGCCGGAGCGACCTCTTCAGAGAGTTCAGCACCTTCTTCCGGTGTGCGCAATAGAAAGGTGCTCGTCTGAAATATGGGCGGGGAGACCGCCGGGGTGTCGTTGGCCGCGTGGGCGCTATGGATCAGGCGTGTCTGTAAGCCTTGCTTTCGCTCCTGTTGACTCATGGAGAACTCCTCAATGTATGTGGGGGTATACGAGCATCTTGCCTGCCTGACTAGATCAGGCATATGGTATTGTGACTGTAACTCGTAAGTCATTGTATCGTAAATAGAATTGAACGTCTATATACTATAGAGAGCGTGCGGAGCAGAAAAAGCATTGCAAAAGAATCTTCGTTCGCCCGGCGGTGAGAAAATTAAAGGATGCATCAGGCTATGGGTTTGCCGGCAGCACTGACACCTGGCACAGTCATAGGCGGTCATTATATCATCGGCCAGCTCATCAACAGCGGCGGGTTCGGTGCTGTCTATCGCGGCGTTGATACCAGTGAGGGGAATCGTCCCTGCGCGATTAAAGAGACCTATGACGTAACCCCGGCAGCACGACGTCAGGCTTTGATGGAGGCGAGCGTTCTCTTTACCGTACGCAACCAGCATCTGCCGGAGGTCTATGACGCGCTGGAAGATAATGGACGGTTCTACCTGATCATGCAGATGATCGAGGGAGAGAATCTCTTACAGATTCTGCGCAGTCGCATAGCGGGTGTTCCGCTGGGCGAGCAGGAGCCATTCCAGCGCGGCGACGGACCATGCAGTTTACAGGAAGTGCTTGCCTGGTTGCTGCCGATTATGGATGTGTTGCAAGATTTACATAACCGCAATATCCTGCACCGTGATATCAAACCAGGCAATATCATTCTAACGCCTGATCAGACGACGGTGTTGGTAGATTTTGGGTTGACCAGGCTCTATGATCCCTCGAAAGAGACCGGTAAGCTGGCCAGGGCGGTAACTGAAGGGTACAGCCCTCCTGAACAGTATCTGAGCAAGACGATGCCGCAGTCTGATATTTATTCGATGGCGGCGACAATCTACCTGCTCCTGACCAATCGCCTGCCACCTTCGGCATTGCAGCGGACCGTTAATGATACGCTGATCCCGCCACGCCATCTCAACCCCTCGCTTCCACCAGCCATTGAGCGGGCCTTAGTGAAGGCGCTGGCAGTGCAGCCTGAGCAGCGTTACCAGAGTATACGTGAGTTCGCCGATGCCTTGCGCGATCCCGCCGGGAATTTCTACAACGACCAGACGGTTGCCGGCACGTTTGTTCCGGCGGCGACGCAGCCATCCCTTCCTTCTGCGCATATCTCATCACCGTCTCAGCCCGCGCTTGTGCTGCCGGCACCGCCTACACTCCCCGCCCAGCCTGCGCCTATGACTCCCGCACCGCCATCGCCTCGCGTGAGCGCGCCACCGGCGGCCCCGCCGGCGCAGTCTCAGGCCGCGCGACAGCACCAGCACAACCGTTGGTGCCACCGCATGCTCATCAGGGCGTGTCGTATCCGCCCGGCGGCAGAGGTCCGGCTTCTTATCCCTATCCTTTTGTGCAGCCTGTGCCTCAGATCTCGCAGCCGATGCCGCCTGGCTATGTAATGGTCCCGCAGGAGGCGCTGGAGAAAATGAAAGCGCGCCCGTCCGCTTCGGGTCAGGGCTGCCTGTGGGGCCTGGTCCAGGGCGTGTTATCGGGAGTGCTGGTTGCTTTTACGACTCACTCTTCCTATTTTTACCTGGGCCTGTTGATGGGTTTCTTCTTCTATATTCTCGCCGGTTTTATCACTACACGGCGAGGAGGCAGTTTCTTACGCGGGGGCTGGGCGGGCATGTGGGCTGGCATTATCAGTACCATTTCGTTCTGGCTCGTCTATGGCCTCTGCTATCTCATCCTGCTTGTGCAGGCGATGCAACAGATCAGTGACCGGGGACTGCGCATCCCGCCTGACAAAGCCGTAGAGTTTGCTGCACGATCAATTCATACCGCATTGCCCTCCGTTACGGCGAGTGGTTCATCATCGCAGTCGTTGTCCAATTTCCTGATCCTGGTTGGGGCAGGACTCTTGCTGGCCTGGTTCCTGGGAGTAATGGGAGGATTGCTTGGCAGTGCGCGCTTCAAAGCGCGGCTGGCACGGATGCAGCAAAAAATTTCTCAGCAGGCTGCCTCTCCCTGATCTTTTGTGGTAGTATCTTCCCTAAGCAATCCTATCACACCGCTCAGGAAGGTGGACTATCCTTTGGCTACACAGGAAGAACAGAATATCCAGATAGCACCATCGGCGGCGCCCGAAGAAGAGACGCTGCCAGTTGCACATATCGCTCAAACACTTGGCGCTGAACTGAACCTGAACAGCGGCCAGATCGCTCGTACGATCACACTGCTGGACGAAGGCAATACCATTCCTTTCATCGCCCGTTATCGTAAAGAAGTGACGGGCAGCCTGGATGAAGTGCAGATCCAGGCCATCGCCGACCGGACCACAGCTCTGCGCGCGCTGCATGAGCGCAAACAGGACGTCCGGCGACTGATTGAGGCGCAGGGGAAATTAACGCCCGAACTGGCAACAGCCCTTGCCGCAGCTAGCACTCTGCAAGAAGTAGAAGATCTCTATCTGCCTTATCGTCCAAAACGGAAAACGCGCGCCAGCGTTGCTCGTGAAAAAGGATTGGCTCCGCTGGCAGAAATCATTTTGCAGCAGCCTGAATTGTCAGGCGATAGCGAGGTGCTCCTCGAAGAGTATGCACGTCCTTACCTTAACGTTGAGAAAGGCATTGATACCAGTCTCGAAGCCTATGCCGGGGCTTGCGACATTGTAGCCGAAACTATTGCCGAGAACGCCGGCGTGCGCGGCAGCGTGCGGGCTACCTTCTTTCAAAACGCAATACTCGGCGCAAAAGTGGCTGATCCCGAAAAGATTGCTGAGAAGGACCCGACCGGCGTCTATCAGCTCTACTACGATTTCCATGAACCTGTGACCCGCCTGGTGCCGCATCGTATCCTTGCACTCAACCGTGCCGAACGCGAAGAGGTACTGCGTGTCAGTGTCAACTTGCCCTACGAGCAGGCACAACCTGAAATCACACAGCACTATCCTGTTAAAGCGACGTCACCTTTCTCTCGTCTGCTGGCCGAGGCAATGGAAGACGGCTATAAGCGCCTGCTTGCTCCTGCGATGGAACGCGAGGTACGCGCCGAACTTACGCGCCAGGCTGAAGCATTCGCCATCAACATCTTTGCCGCCAACCTGCGCAACCTGCTCTTGCAGCCACCATTACGTGGCAAAAAAGTGCTCGGCATCGACCCCGGCTATCGCACCGGCTGTAAGGTTGCTGTTGTGGATGAAACTGGCAAGTATATTACTTCGGATACCATCTACCTGCATCAGTCTGAAAAGGCGCAGCAGAGCCTGCGCCGGCTTCTCAAAGAATATGGTATCACTGTCATTGCTATCGGCAATGGCACAGCCTCTCGTGAAACTGAGCAACTGGTTGCCGATCTGATCCACGATCTGGAGAGGAGACGGGTCAGAAGGGGCAGATCGGCTATGTCATCGTCAACGAGGCCGGAGCCTCGGTCTACTCAGCGTCAGAAGCCGCGCGCGAAGAGTTCCCGGCACTCGATGCCACGCAGCGCGGCACCATCTCTATTGCTCGCCGTTTGCAAGACCCGCTGGCGGAACTGGTCAAAATTGATCCTAAAGCCGTTGGGGTCGGCCTCTACCAGCACGATGTGGACCAGAAAGAACTGGCGGCTATGCTGGAGCGCGTGGTGGTGTCCTGCGTCAACTTCGCCGGCGTCGAGGTGAACTCGGCTTCTGCGGCACTGCTTAAGCATGTTTCGGGTATTAATACTCGTGTTGCCAATGCAATTGTCAGATACCGTGAGCAGCACGGTCCGTTTAAATCGCGCGAAGATCTGCACAAAGTGCCAGGACTTGGCCCGGCGACATTTGTGCAGGCAGCGGGCTTTCTCAAGATTGCCAATGGCACAGAGCCGCTGGATAATACCTTTATCCATCCTGAAAGTTATGATGCGGCGCGCGCTCTGCTGGAAATGCTGCCGAAGTCCGGGGAGTCCGGGGAGAGGAGTACAGGGAACGCTGGACAAAAGCCCGCCGGGCGTATCGCCAGCTTCCGCCAGCTTATCAGACTCCAGAGCAGCCTGGGCCGGGGACGCCGTGCACAGAACGGGGATGGCGAGCAGGCGGCGTGGACTGAGATTGCGCAGAAAATCGGCGTCGGCCTGCCTACACTCAATGATATTCTGGAGAATCTGGAGAAACCCGGTCTTGATCCGCGCGATTCACTGCCTGTACCGATCCTGCGTCATGATGTGCTGAAGATGGAAGATCTCCAGCCGGGCATGCTCTTGCAGGGTACTGTGCGTAACGTCGTGCCTTTTGGCGCGTTTGTAGATATCGGCGTCAAACAGGATGGACTGGTGCATGTCTCCGAGATGGCTGATCGCTTCGTCAGAGATCCACTCAGTGTGGTGGCCGTCGGCCAGGTTGTGCAGGTGCGTGTGCTTGGCGTTGATCTCAGGCGTGGCCGCGTACAGTTGAGCATGCGTGGCATCAAGTAGCCTTAAGCCCGCCGGGAGCGAGGAGAATATGAGTGCGACTCACTGTTCACCGACTTTGGCAGGTACTCTTCGGCTCGTCCCAGTGCGCTAAAAGAGAAGCCGAGCGGGATCAGGAAATTCAACACTCCTATAACCGCGTAGACCAGGACAATACTCTGCGTCCAGGCAACGGCGTAGCCTCCGGCGACTGCTCCCAGCGGGATGGCTGAGCAGGCCAGTACCCCTGCAATGCTCATGACTCGTCCAAGCATATGATCTGGCACGATGGACTGGCGCAGGCTGGCTGTGTTGATGTTAAAGAGGATGCCCAGGCCGGCGGTGCAGCCCTGGATGATCAGCGCGAGCCAGAGCCAGGGAGTGAATGCCAGAGCGATATTGAGCAATCCCATGATCATCAGTGCAAAAAGAGTAATGGAGTTGCCAAAATTGGAGATCGTCTGACCACTCCAGTATTTCCAGAAGTCACTGTTGAGCTGGGATGAGGCAGTGTGCGTGAGCATCTTGTTTTTTTGCATAAAAACCTTCCCTGTTATGCGAAAAAGAGTACGATCCTATGACCGGCGAGCAATGTTGCCTGCCGTTGATTTCTAGAAAAGAAAAGAGAGGAGAGGAAAGGCGCCAGTCTCCTGTATCTCTTTTCTAAGCGTTCTTGCTCTTCGTTTGAGCGAGGAGATTATTCTGCTTCTGCTATCTCATCACCTTGCAGTGAAGGTGGCGCTTTGAAAAAGGCGGTGCAGAGGCTGTAGACCTGGCCGTCAGGATCGGGTTCTTCGTTGACGAAATCATCGACCAGCGCCCGCACACGCTCTGCATAGGCCCTGGCGCGCTCTGGTGAAAGTCGCATGCGCGGAAACGACGATCCGGTGCAGATCTCCTGCTGTGGGTAGGCTTCCAGCGATTCGACAAGCTGATCGCGCGCCTCGGTCAGCATATCGAAGCAGACATGCGTATCCTTTTTGACGTCATGTGGAACATCGAAAACGAAGACGCGAGCCGTGCGAGTGTAGTATTTCGCTACAATGCCGTGTACCAGGCGGCGCGCCACGACTTTTGCCAGCCCTGCCTCTTCCAGCACTTGCAGGTGATGCCCGACTGTCCCCGGTGAGAGCCTGAGGATGCCCGCGAGTTGCTTTGCGGTGGCCGGCCTGGATTGGATGATCGCCAGAATACGGTTGCGCACCGGGTCGCCGATGGCTTTGAATTGCTCCACACTGTTGACGACCAGGCGTGCCGGCAACCGGGGCATCTCGACCGGCACGTCTTCGGGCAGCAGTTCCTGTTTAGATGAACCATCCGTCATCTTGCTTTCCTCAACGTGTGAATTTTTCTGTCTATACTACAATAATAATATGTGCTAAATATATCGTACGTGCTGCTATAATAACACGTGCGATGGCCGGTGTCAAGGGCAGATTGCGAGCATTCTTTATGTCAAGTATGGCTATTTGTTCGTGAGCCAGATTCACTTTGCCATGTAGTAGCCAATGCCCGGCTCGGTCAAGATATGGACGGGGCGAGCGGGATCGGCCTCCAGTTTGCGGCGCAGGCGTCCGATATAGATACGTACGTACTCGACCTCGCTACGGTATTCGCTGCCCCAGACTCGTCTGAGCAGCGATTCGTGGGTGAGGATTTTGCCGGGGTGCATGGCCAGTTCCTGGAGCAGTGCGAACTCGGTAGGTGAGAGTTTGACGAGGGTGTGATCTCGCCAGACCAGGCGTTGTTCAAAGTCTATCTCAATATCGCCGAAGCGTCGTACACCGGCTGAGGGAGAAGCTTCGGCCCAGTGGCTGCGGCGCAGGACGGCCCGTACTCGTGCCAGCAGCTCTCCTACGCCGAAAGGTTTTGTCAGGTAGTCATCGGCTCCCTGATCCAGTGCTGCGATCTTATCGCTTTCCTCACCGAGGGCCGTCAGCATAATGATGGGGACGGTACTCTGTTGCCTGATGCGGCGGCAGACCTCTAATCCGTCCATTCTGGGCAGCATGATATCGAGGATCACCAGGGCAAACTTTGCCTGGTCGAACAGTGCCAGGGCTTCCAGGCCGGTGCTGGCAATGGACACTTTGAATGAGCGCAGTTCAAGGTTTCGTTTGATAAAATCCTGGATACTCGGTTCGTCGTCAACAACCAGAACATGTTTGTCGTGCGGCATATGGTACTATCCTTCTCTTGCTGTTCTGCTAGTCTACCAGTTCGTGGAAGTAGATATGCTGGGTGCCTGGTACATAGAGCACTGTTGATGGAAGCCAGATATGGAAGACGGCGCCTGTTTCCCCATCTGTTCTATTTTCCGCCCAGATGCGCCCGCCGTGTGCCTCGACGAATCCCCGGCAGATTGCCAGGCCCAGGCCAACGCCGCCACTGCGCCGCTGTCTGCTGCCATCCACCTGATAAAAGCGGTCGAAGATGCGCTCGGTGAGGTCGGGGGGGAAGCCCGGGCCATTGTCGGCGATGCTGAGATAGAGGCCGGCCTCTGGCCTGTCCTGCTCGTATCTGGCCGTGAACTCGATAGTAGCACCGGCTCCAGCATGGCGGCGCGTATTTTCCACCAGGTTGCGCAGAACTACTTCCATGCGTCGCCGGTCGATAAGAAGCAGTGGCAGGTTTTCAGGAATCTGTACGCGCATGTGGCCTCGCATATCTGCTGGTACTACCTGTTTGATCAGTGGCTCCAGATGTTGCAGCGAGAGAGAGAGTTTGAGCGCGCCGGCATCCAGTTGTGACATATCGAGCAGGCTGGTGACGAGGTCGGCCATGCGGTCGCTTTCCCCAACAATCGCCTGGAGAAAGTGTTGCTGTAATTCTTCATCCAGTTCCACATCGGTTTCCAGCAGACTGGTGGCGTAGCCTTTGATGGCAGTGAGGGGGGTACGCAACTCATGTGAGACGATGGCGAGCAGGTTCTTCTTGATTTGCTCTGCCTCATTGTTGCGGGTCACGTCACGGAAGATTTTGCCCCGCCCAATGAGCTGGCCTGCACGGTCGCGTACCTGGAAGAGGCGCACACGAATATCGCGCCGGGCCGGTACGAACTGCCCGATGTGGTTATAGAAGCCGCGTACCTGGAATTCTATCGTGTGGGGACTGCTGCTATTTTCGGCGTTGCGAATGGCCTCGCGGTAGGCGGCAGGATCTTCTATGATTTCCAGTAATTTTTCCTCTACCTGGCTCTCATTGAAAGAGTCTTCTAGCAAGAACTCCTGAGGCGCAATCCCGACCAGTTGTGTAAAGCTCTGATTGGCATACATGATATGTCCATCGGGACGTTCTAGCAGCATACCTTCGCTCATGCTGCGCATGATGGCGTCGAGCATGTGTAGCCGTGCCTGGCTCTTCGCGTCGGTTTTGCTGAAAAGATCGTGAATCTCATCTTCCATTGTAGAGATGGCGGCAATCAGCCTCCCTATTTCGTCGATACGTGTGCGGTCTCTCGCCAGTAGCTCACTGTCTGTGACTTTAGAAGTCTGATCGGGCCGAACCATGCTGACTGCTCGTGTGAGCTTCACCAGCGGTGCGACGACCCAGCCATGCAGGGTGAACCAGAAGAAGCTTGCGCCGATGATAAGTGTGACCAGGGCGATTAGCAGACTGTTCTGGAAGCTGATGATCGTGGCGAACGTGACGTCTGTGGGACGCTGGACAACGATAGCCCAGTGGGTTCCTGTCACGGGAAGGTAGCTGTAGAGCCAGTCGCGGTCGTGTTCATGTGCGATCAGACTCCCCTGTTCTCCATGCAGAGCGTTGGTCAGGCCGGGCAGATTTTTGCGCAGATCTGTCTGAGAAAGAGAGTGTTCGGTACTGGCGAGCAGACGCCCCCGTTCGTCTGCGATCCAGATGCGGGCCTCTCTATCAGGGCTGAGCTGCCGCTGGATCGTCTCCAGATGAGAGGTGAACTGTGCTAAAGAAAGGTTCAGCCCTACAATACCGATCGTGTTTCCTCGCTCATCAGTGATGCGCGAGATGATTGAAATAACGTCTGTCCGTGTTGTGGGACTGACCCGACCGGGCGAGAGAGAAGGTTCGCTGTTGTACAGCGTCTGTGCAGGTGGGATGTAATCACACATGCTTTTCTGCTGTCTTGCCTGAGAAGGGACAGAGGGATAGCTGAGCAGCAGGTGATTGGTGGTGTCGCAGACAAAATAGAGGTCAATGTCAGGATGGGAGAGCCGCGAGGTGGTGAAAAGAGTTGTCAGTTCAGGCAGGTTGAGCTGGCGAGCGGCCTGGCTGGCGGTGAGTGCAGCATTTTCCGCAATAGCGGCCCGTGTATGCGAGGCCATTTCCAGGGAAATGGCCTGGGCAAAACCCAGTTCGTTGCGCCTGGTGTTCTGCTGCAAAGCGTCATGCTGGAACAGGTAAAGCTCGGCTCCCCCCAGGACCAGGGGAATGATAAAAAGGCAGTAGAAAACGAGCAATTGTAGAGCAATGCTTCGTTCGAGTAATTTCAGCATAGCTATTCCCCCCAAGTGTCAGACAAGCAACCTTCTCATTGAGTTAGTATGCCGCAAACAACGTAGTCTCGCAAGATCAGTACGGAAAGGTACGGGAGTGTCCCCTGATGCCCCCCAGGAAAAAAGGACTTTGCAGCGCCTGCCGGGAGATGCACAACGCGGAGCAATATTTACGGATTTGTTTACACTTTTCCGATTTTGTTTGCGTGATATTTACTCTCCTCTTTTAAGCTAAGAGCAGGTAGTTTCTCCGCAAGAGAAAACAGCTATTTTCTTTTTCCCCATCGGTGGATGGAAATATCACTGAGAGCGAAAGGAGGAGGAAAGCATATAGGAGTTTTAAGCGTGCCAGAATCATTTCAGGCATAGAAAAAACACGAATTTTTGGTTGCAACTGATCTATGGAATCATGTTTCCCCGTGTCATAGCTAAGTACAGCGGACCTCAACGGTCGGTACTGGAGGAAATCATGGCAAACGTGAACGACAATGCTACACGGTCACAGATGGGACCGGTCATCTTTTCAAGCACTATCGGGACGACTATCGAGTGGTATGACTTTTTCCTCTATGGCACTATGTCAACCCTCGTCTTCCCGAAGCTCTTCTTCCCGACCTCTGATCCATTTGTCAGCACACTGCTGGCCCTGTTTACTTTTCTTGTTGGTTTTATTGCCCGTCCCTTTGGCGGAGCGTTTTTCGGCCATCTAGGAGATCGTATCGGCAGAAAAGGCACGCTGATCGCCACGCTCCTGACGATGGGAATTTCAACGCTGGTCATAGGTTTTCTGCCTGGCTACAGCACCATTGGTATTGTCGCTCCTCTGCTGCTGGTGCTGCTGCGTTTAATCCAGGGTCTGGCTGTCGGTGGTGAGTGGGGTGGTTCAGTGCTGCTGGCGCTAGAGCATGGGCATAGAAGCAATCGCGGCTTCTGGGCGAGTTGGCCGCAGATGGGAGCGCCGCTTGGCCTAGTGACTTCGACGGTTGTGGTCAATATCGTTGGTGGACTCACGACAAAAGCGGGCTTCGATGCTTTTGGCTGGCGTATTCCTTTCTTCCTCAGCGCGCTGCTGATTCTGGTTGGCCTCTATACGCGCCAGCGCGTCGCAGAGACTCCCCTCTTCGCGCAAGTTAAAGAGAGCAGGCGAGAGGCGCGCGCTCCCATTCTCGATGCGTTCCGCCACAGCACACCCGAAATTCTGCTCAGCGCCGGTGCGCGCTTTGTGGAGCAGGCTCCATTCTACCTCTTCACTGTCTTTGTGATCAGTTACGGCACGCTGAAACTGGATCTGGAGAAGGCCCCCATTCTGGACGCGATCACTATTGCCGCCTTCCTGGAGATCTTCACCATCCCGCTCTTCGGCTACCTCTCTGATCGTATTGGGCGGCGTATATGGTATATGATCGGCTGCGTGCTGATGGCGCTTTTCGCCTTCCCGTACTTCTGGCTGATGAACACCAGATCGGTTCCGATCTACATTCTGGCGGTGGTGCTCTCGCTGACCGTCTTCCATTCCTGGGTCTATGGTCCGCAGGCTGCGTTGATCTCGGAGCGCTTCGGCACTCGCGCGCGCTACAGTGGCGCTTCGCTGGGCTATCAACTGGCGGCGCCGTTCGCCGGTGGCTTAGCGCCGATCATTGCGTTGCTACTACTCAACGGCAAGAGTGACCTGGGGGCAATGGGCTTGAAGAACGTCGTGATCAATCTGGGCAGTGGTTCCTGGCAGGCGGTGGCGATCTATATGATAGTGCTGGCGGCAATTTCATTGCTGTCAACCTGGGGACTCAAGGAGCTGACGAAGGCCGACATCTCAAACGTCGAGGCTAACAAGGTCACTGACAGCGAGGCGGTTGGTGTCGTCTCTACTGACTGAATATATCCACTCTCCACTCTCCGCTCCCGATCGGCAGGTGACGCTGATCGGGAGCCTCTGTTCTCTCCGGCAGATCTGTGGTTCTGGCGAAGCCTTGACAGTTCTGGCTGAATCTGGTATGCACAAGGTAATGCTGCCGGATAGTATATTCCTGGAAGTAAGCCAATGATAGCCGACCAGAGAGCAAAAATGCGACGTTTTGCCGATCTGCGGCGCATGCTACCGATTTTGAGCGCCAGTACGCTTGGTACTGCCATTGGCTGGTTCGATTTCTTTTTCTATGGCATGCTCTCGGTTTCGATTCTGCCGGCGGTCTTTTTCCCACAGCTTGATCCTTTTGTAGCGACTTTTGCCGCGTTCAGCACGAACTTTATCGGATTTGTAGCGCGCCCTCTTGGGGGAGCCTTCTTCGGCTGGGTGGGAGATCGCACCGGGCGTACAGCGACGCTGGCGATGACCCTGTTGTTCACGGGAATCGCCACGATGCTGATGGGCGTACTGCCAGGTTATGCTGTGATTGGCCCGGCGGCACCTGTCTTGCTCGCTCTGTGCCGCTTCTTGCAGGGCGTTGGGTTAGGGGGAGAATGGGGAGGGTCTATTCTGCTGTCGATGGAGTATGGCGATGACCGGCGTCGTGGGTTCTGGGCGAGCTGGCCACAGACAGGAGTGCCGGTTGGCCTGGCGCTTTCCGCGCTCTCGATCCTGCTGTTTAAGAGCCTCTTTCCCGGCGAAGCTTTTACCAGCGTCGGGTGGCGTATTCCGTTTCTCCAGAGTTCGATGCTCCTGTTGCTTGGTCTGTATATTCGCCTGCGTATCCAGGAAACGCCGGCTTTTACCAGGGTAAAGCAGGAGCAGGATATTGCGAAATCCCCGTTACTTGAGGTTGTGCGCTCTCGCTGGCGTACCATTCTTCTCTGTACGCTTCTTCGTTCCGGCGAAACTGCTCCTTTCTATATTTTCACTGTTTTTGTGCTCCCCTACGGGGTACAGACGCTGCTGATTGATCCGAATTTGCTCTATACAGGGCTGGCCCTGGCCTCGCTGGTAAGTTTTATTCTGATCCCGATATCGGGTCTGATCTCTGACCGCGTGGGGAGGAAGCGCTGGTATATGCTTGGGATGGTGTTCATGGCGGCTTTTGCTCTGCCCTATTTCCTGTTGCTGCGCACGAACAATCCGCTGCTGGTGCTGCTGGCGCTGGTCTGCTCGGTGGGCATCGCTATCTCCTGGGTCTATGGACCGGAGGCGGCGCTGATCTGCGAGCAATTTCGCACCAGGCATCGCTACAGTGGGGCTGCGCTAGGGTATCAACTGGCCTCGATTACGGCTGGCGGGCCGGCGCCAATTATTGCGACCTATGTTTTACAAAACTATACCATAGTTGATGGCCTACCCACTTACCTGGTGATCTCCTTCTATATCGTTGGTATGGCGCTCGTGTCTTTCGTTGCAACATCTCTTGTTGGGGAATGGACGGGGAAGCCGCTCCCTGAGAAGGACTGAAGACTCTGCATTTTCTCTGAAGCAGAACCGTTCACCTTATCAATTTCTCTTGTTCTTGTCGGTAAGCCATTCTAACGAAACTCCTTGCACCTTCTTTTCATAAAGAACGTATTCTCTAGTGAGAGACCTTTATTTTAGTGGCTTGCTAAGCGAAGGGGGAATATTATGGCTGGTTCATTCCGTCTGGGTCGCCTCGCCGGCATTGACATCTATATCAACGTGAGCTGGCTGATTGCGGTAGTGCTGTTAACGGTTTCGACTGCCAGCGGCTGGTTCCCGACTCTCTATCCCGGCGCTTCGGCGCTGGTGTACGGGCTGCTGGGGCTGATTGCATCGCTGCTGCTTTTTCTCTCGGTACTTCTGCACGAGCTGGCGCATTCGCTGGTGGCGCGTGCACGTGGCCTTGAGGTGAAAAATATTGTCCTGTTCATCTTTGGCGGCGTCTCCAATATTGAACAGGAGCCGAAGAGTGCGGGCGTCGAGTTTCAGATGGCGCTGGTCGGGCCAGTGGTGAGTCTGCTGCTCGGCGGGTTAGCGTTTCTGCTGTGGTGGCCACTGGCGGGCCGGCAGTCGGCGGTAGGCGCTGTTCTCTACTATCTCGCCGTAGCCAACGTGATACTTGGCGTATTCAACCTTATTCCGGGCTTCCCACTGGATGGGGGGCGTGTACTGCGCTCCATCATTTGGAAGATCACGGGCAAAGCCCAGACTGCGACAGAGATAGCGGTTGCGGTTGGGGCGGGTATTGCTTACCTGTTCATCCTGGTAGGCATCTGGATTGCGTTCACGGGCAATTTTGTCGATGGTATCTGGATTGGCTTTATCGGCTGGTTCATGCTCTCTGCTGCGCAATCGGTGCGTGCGCAGGCCACCTTCGATCGCGTGTTTGGCAATGTGACGGTAGAGCAGGTGATGAATCGCAACGTCGTGACGGCTCCTGCCAACATTTCGCTGCAAAAGCTGGTCGATGAGTACATTTTGCCGCAGGGCCTGCGTTCGATTCTGGTGATGCGCGGTGATCAGTTTGCCGGGCTGATCACACTGAGCGATATCAGGCATGTCCCGCGTGAGGAGTGGGCACAGACGCCTGTTGGCCTGGCGATGGTGCCGGTCGAGAAATT
>JADBKA010000240.1 GCA_014896635.1 Ktedonobacteraceae bacterium | reverse complement strand
CATATAGCGATAGTAGCAGTTCTGGCGGAGATAGTACATGAGCGCGATCAGGATGCGATCCCATAAGCCGGAGCTTACAGCAACGGATTCATGCCGTAAGGGTGAGCCTCGACGACGATTCATCTCTTTCTACCCCTTTGTGATACTGATTAGTCTTTCAGGAACAGGAAAAGAATGATGCAGGGAAACCCTGCCCCTCTGGACCCTCACGTCCCACAAAAAGCGGGTTTCCACTCCAGGTTATTGTTAAGTAATTTGATCAACTATATTAAGTATAGGGAAAGAGACGACATCTGTCAAGTTATGTTTGCGCATGTAGCAAGTATCGTGAGCAAGTATGGTGGGGTGGTTCACGGTATTTCGGGTTGACGGCGGGTAGCGCGTTCCAGTGATCTCAGGTGGAGAAATGTCTCGCGTGTCGAGCGGCCACACATCTCTGCTGAGGGTTGCAAGGATCTGCACACTGCCGGGCGTTCAGGCTTGCCAAACAACCTGCATCGGTTATCGAGCGTTAATTGTACGCAGCGCGTGCCAGCCGGCTTGCCGTGTGGCATTCCTGGAATGGGAGAAGAGATTGACGGTGCGATGCAGCATGCGCCGCAGCCAACTCTGCATTCCATAGTGCTTTTTTCTCCTTCCTCTTGCTCACTACTGATTCTATAATGGGGAAGCACAAAAGCATAGTACAAAGAAAGGCGCAATATTCATGTCTATCTCCGTACCCGACTTCCGTGATGTTCTGCGTGCTCAGCGGCGCATCCGTCCTTATCTGGCTCGCACGCCGCTGCACACCTATCCGGCTCTCAACGAACTGCTTGACGCCCAGGTATACATCAAGCATGAAAACTACCAGCCTGTTGGAGCATTCAAAGTGCGTGGTGGCATCAACCTGGTCTCGCAGCTCTCCGCTGACGAGCGCCAGCGTGGCGTAATCACCGCCTCCACCGGCAATCACGGCCAGTCGGTTGCTTATGCTGCTCGTCTCTTTGGCGTCGCTGCTCGTGTTGTCGCGCCGCAGCAGGCCAATCCTGGCAAAGTTGCCGCTATGCGTGGTATGGGAGCTGAGGTCATCCTGGTCGGCGCGAACTTCGACGAAGCGCGTCTTCACTGTGAGAGTCTGGCCCGTGAGCATGGCTATCGCTATATCCACTCTGCCGATGAGCCGCTGCTGATCGCCGGTGTTGCCACCGAGACGCTGGAAATGCTTGAGGACGAGCCTGATCTCGACGTTATCATCGTGCCGCTTGGCGGTGGCAGCGGAGTGTCCGGCGCCTGTATTGTTGCCAATGCTGTCAATCCAGCCGTTCGTGTCATCGCTGTGCAGGCAGCGGCTTCTCCTGCCGCTTATGAGAGCTGGCGCCAGCGCCGTCTTGTCGAAGCGCCCAACCGCACCTTTGCCGAAGGGCTGGCGACCGGTACAGCTTTTGCGCTTCCCCAGCGCATCCTCTGGGAGCGGTTACACGAGTTCATTCTCGTTGAAGAAGAAGAGATCATGCAGGCAATGGTCTGGTTGATTGAGCGTGCTCACACGCTGGCCGAGGCTGCCGGAGCCGCTTCTCTCGCCGCCGCTTATCGTCTGCGTACTGAGTTGCGTGGTAAGAAGATCGGTCTCATCTGTTCTGGCGGTAACACATCGCTCGCGCATCTCAAGCAGGCTCTCAACCGGCAGTAGCGCGCTTGGCAGCACACTGGTCTGCTGGTGCAGTGTTCCCGAAGGACGCTTTTGAAGAGAAGCATGTTCTGAGGCAAAGCCCCAGGGGCTGCTTCTCTTCAGCTTCTCCTATTTTGCGGATGAGCACACAAGAGGATTTTCCGCATGCATCTCGAAGTGAAAACGGGAGCGGGGAGCTTTCCATATGCCGGTCACCAGGTACTCGGTCTCCTCGAAAGCGCAATCCGGTGCGTTGAAAATGTTGTGTTGCGGATCAAGAAAACACTGGAGCCAGCGAGTCACATCCTCGTCGGAGAGGTAAGGAGCACCCTCACAGACAAACCACTCGCCCAGTCCCTGCAAATAGGTGCGGAAAGCTTCTTGCAAAGGATAGGAGCGTACGACACGGTATTTTCTCTCCTCGATCTCCTGGTAGCCGGCTGCTGCGAGATATCCTGCGAGTTTTGAGCCGACCCAGCTATCTTCAAAGGAGTAGCCGAGGGACGAGCGTTCGATCTCCCATCGCTGTCGAGCCTCGAAGACGCGCCTCTGGAGTGCCTGGTCGATATTGGCGAAGTGCAGGGTGCCAAAATCGATATCTTTGATTGCCAGGCGCCCCCCTGGCTTGAGGTAGCGTCCCATTGCAGCAAACGTTTCAACAGGATGAGGCAGGTATTGACTGACATTGGCGCTAAAGATTATGTCCACTTCGCCATATTCTAAGGGGAGTTGTTCCAGCGTTGCACATTTATACTGGACCTGGTGGCGATACCAGGCATGGCTGCTGCGTTTCTGGGCGGTCACAAGGGCTTCGGGATTGATGTCAACACCGATAATGTGTCCCTGTGGGCCGGTAGCTTCTGCAAGTAATGGCGTCCACAAGCCAGGCCCGCATCCCGCATCTACAATCAAGCTTCCCTGTTGCACGCAGAGATCGCGTATCATTTGTGAGCGCTCAACAATCTTACTGGCATGGTGTGTCTCCAGCCACTCCACAGCATTGAGTGGTAGCCCACACTCGTTCGTATGCAAGACCCTGTTTACTGCCATATCTTCTCCTTCCAGCCAGAGATAGCAAAAAAAATGAATGCCTCTCCTCGTGTTGTTATTTATATTACATGCAGAATTACCAGAATGCAATAGTTGTGCGACAATTGTGGTACTTTTTTATGAACAAGTAGGAAATAAAAATCGTTCTGACGACTGCCCGGTCGCACTTAATTTGTATAACAAGTTACACAAGTATGAAGTTTTCTTGAGCGAACCTCTACGAACTTTAACGAGGCAAGGAAGCATAATTGGCGCAGATTATGACTTTTCTCTGAAGAGAATGTTGTTGAAAGAGAAACAGAACGTTGCTGTCATACTTTGCGAGTACAGGGAGCAGATTATTTGTCTGTAAGGATCATAGTAAATGAAAGTAGTAGCTCAAGATGAGACGTCTCCATGCTAGCTTATGTTATACTGTAGGGGGTAAATAGTTTTCTTGAAGAATGCAGAATGGTGTGAAACATGCTATGAAAAACGGCCACGACGCGGCAGAGCAGCCAAAGAAGAAGCGAGGACGACCTCCTGGAACGCGGCGTGTAGTCTCTTCTTCCTCTGCTTCGCCCGAATCAGTTGTGTACGAAAGGCCACCTTCCCGTGCTCTCAAAGAAAAGGCACTTGCTTTAGTGCCACATAGTACAGCAGCATTCACAGAGGAATCTGTGCAGGATGCTGCGCTCTCGCGGAGATTACAAAAACCTGCGGCGATTGCCGAGGGGATACCGAAAGCGACATATGAGCGTGTGGTAAAACTGATTGTCGAGCATGCTGACGTGACCGGGCGACTGCGGCAGGTTACGCAGGCGCTGCTTGATTGTGTGCTACTACACCTGGACCCTGTTCTCCTGGGTATGGCCGTGACGGTGGCGCAATTGATGCCTGCCCGCGATGGCAAAGGAGAAGACGGTTATATCCATTCATTGCGAGAAATCGCAATGCGCGGGAATGCTCCCTGGCCGTATACGACGAGGGCGAAGGCTTTTCTGGGAAGCACCACGCTGGCTGGCATGGTTGTGCGACTGCAAAGGACGCAAGTATGGAACAATGAGCTTACTGATCACCAGATCGTGACGATCGATGAGTTTGAGCGCAGCTCTTGCGTTGCGCCTCTTACGCGCGGCGGAGGACTAACTGCGGGAGTGCTGATCATTTCCAGCAGTCAGCCGCACTTTTTTGATGATCCACATATGCAGGTGATCACCGGGCAGTATGCGGATTTGCTCTCTATCGCCATTCCTGACAGCGCCTTTTATCCTCTTTCCCTGCTGCGACTGCATCCCATGCCTGATTTACAATTTCAACGTAAAGTGATCCTGGAGAGCTTTGCTGATCGTGTGCTGGCCTGCGCACGCGAGCAGGAACTCACGGCACAGGATGCCGAAAAGATCGTTGAGCGCGATATGGAAAAGGAATTTGAGGAACTGGCACGCCAACAGATGCCCGACCGAGAGCACGATAGCTGAGATAGCTGAGCAGTCGCCCCAGGTCTCAGGAGAGCCTGTAAGAGGCTCTCCTGAGACTTCTGCGGGGCTTGCAAGGCATGGTGGCAGACAGTGCCTAGCGAGAGGCAGGCTGTGCCTGTGCGATGACCTCACGCCCAACGCAGGCGCGCAGATCTTCGCGGTAGAAGCGCCAGGTGCTGCCAACTTTATGGCCGGTGAGCTGTCCTGACCACATGAGACGATAGAGAGTGGAGCGACTGACACGCAGATAATTCATAGCTTCTTTGAAAGTAAGAAGAACATCATCTTGAACCATTTGTACGACCATGAGTTATCTCCCTTGAATACAGTAGATAAGTGCTCTTGCCACTAACAATGTAGTGCTGATGATTGTTTCATCGCATGTTATCATAACCAATGATGCTACATTTCTCTGTTGAGGAAAAGTTGTAATCTGGTTAATTTTACTGCCTGCCTGGTAAGATCTTCACTACTCTACCACTGCTGAGCCAGAAGTAAATCCAGCTCTTCTTGCGAGCAGCCCACTGGAAAGATATGCATGCCTGTGAGCTGTTCGAGTTGCCGTACAATTGCTGTATCGTGTGGTGTCTGCATAGCGACCGTGAGATGACGCCGCGTACGCCCGACGGGTACACAGCGGAACTGCACTGCTGCCTGGTAAGGGATGAGATGGGAGAGACGTCTCGGCAAGATGGGGGGGAGCTTCATAAAAGGGATGATCTGTAATTCCTGATATTCCTGCTGTTCCTGGTACGACTGGTAAGTGTTGTTTCTATCGAATGTACTGCCTGTGACGGCTGTCCCGGCGGAGAAGCGGGCGGGGAGAGCAGGATGTAGTGTCATAGTATATGCTGCTCGTTCTGTGTGATGCAGCAGTTCTTCCAGTGATGTTGCCGGGTCTGGATAGGTGCCGATGCCCACCGCGATGATGGTCACCCGGGTGAGAGGCGGGATTACCGTTTCGGCCTGAAGCAGGTCAATGCTGCTCTCAATGCGTTCCAGGAGGCTATGAGCGCCATACTGATCAGCACCGGGAAAGACCATTGCTGCTCCCCCTCCTTCCTGAGTGAGCAACAAATCGTTCCGACGTGTGACGCGGCTGATATTTGCCAGAATCTGCTCCAGCAGGCCAGCAGGGGCATGATAGTAGCGTCGCTGCTGTATTATCTGTGGCTGTCCGGTGGCAGGCATCTGTTCTACCTGGACGATATGCAATATCATGATACTGAGCGCGCGCGTGACCGGCAGAAGATTTTTCAGTTCCGCGTGCAACCTGCTGAAAAGTTCCTGTGGTGCCGGCACGATTTTTTTGTAATAGTCTGTCCTGTCGCCGGTCGCCTCAGGCTGATCCATGTGATATTGTGCAGAAAGTGACAGGCATGTACATAGATCAGGAGTCGCCATGATAGAATTATTTTGAATGCCTGTCCTGCTCATCCTTTCTCCTCTCCTGATGAAGAGAACTAGAAAAAAGAGGTTTTTAGGGGGGATAATCACCCCGCTCTACAGGAACCCGCTGTTTCCCTGTTTTTCTATTGTAGAAAGTACAGATTGATAAAACGCCGATCAGAATGTTATAGTGCTGTTAAGATAGGTGGAGACCGGTTGAGAGAAGCATATTGCTGTCGTTACAAATACGGGAAGAGAAGAGGTAAGGGAGAAACGGCGAGCAGGGAAATAGGGAGATATGGAAGTACCGCCGTTTCTCTTCTTTCATGATTCAATTGTGACAGACGGACTGAAGGTATAGCCGACGCCCGGAACAGTGGTGATGAAGCGTGGGCGGTTGGGATCTGGTTCAACTTTCTGGCGTAGATGGCGAATATGCGTCTTGACCAGGCCGGAATCACCGGTCTCGTCATATCCCCAGACACGTTCAATGATCATATCTGTCGTCAGCACCTGCCCGGTATGCGAGATCAACAGATGGAGCAAACGGCTTTCAGTAGGAGTGAGCCTGACTTTGATGCCATCCCTGGTGACTTCGTGACGCATGGCATCCAGCGTAACAGACCCTACGGTGATGGTGGCTGAGCCAGTCGTTCCACGTACATTGGTGGCGCGGCGCATGAGTGCTTTAATACGTGCCAGCAGTTGCCTGGGACTGAACGGTTTGCGTAAGTAGTCATCCGCTCCGAGTTCCAATCCACGTACCTCGTCGTCTTCCCTGTCGTGCGCTGTCAAAATCAGGACCATTGCGTTCGTCTCAGTGCGCATCTGGCGACATACTTCAAAACCGTCGAGCCTGGGCATCTGAATATCCAGGATCACCAGATCAGGCAATGTTTCACGCCAGCGCTTTATCGCCTGCTCACCATCAAATGCCCGTACCACGTCGTATCCGTGACCTTTCAGCCAGTAGCTGAGCATGTCTACCATGTCGCGGTCGTCGTCCGCCACCAGGATTTTCAACTCGTGTTCCTCCTGCGAACCTGCATTACCTGTATTGCAATACAAGAATATATCTGTACCGATGTAATTCGGTAAATTATCAGCCCTCTCATGGGGCTTCTCATCGTTAGTAACGTGACGGCAATCAGCCAGTAACATGCTGATACAATCTGGGCTATAGCTGGCAAACAGTTGCATCATTGCGTCTCCTGTTGTACTCTGGAGAGAACCTGAGAAAAATAGAAGGAGAGCGGCGTTTCTCCCTTCGCCTGCTATTGGAGATTCCCACGCCGCACAATGTATGGAACGTGAGCAATTGTTGGCACTGGCACGGGAAGCAGCACTGCTTGCCCACTGTCCCTACTCGCACTTTCGTGTAGGTGCGGCTGTGCTGGCCGGCGGCAAAACGTTCGTCGGCGTTAATATCGAGATTTCCAGCTACGGCCTGACACTCTGCGCGGAACGTTCTGCGCTGGCTGCCGCTCTTTCTGCTGGCGCCGCTCCGATCAGTCACATAGCCGTCGCCTGCATTGATACGCCGCCACAGGCTCCTCTTCATCAGCGTACTCCCTGCGGTGCCTGCCGCCAGTGGATCGCGGACCTGGCCCCGGCTGCGCTCATCTACATCGATGGCGTCGAGGGCGACTGGCGTATAACCGATTTACTTCCTCTCGCATTCGGGTTATAATCTCCCCCCTTGACAGAATACACACTT